>JBILLI010000183.1:0-11645 GCA_044376155.1 Polyangiales bacterium | reverse complement strand
AGACGCGCTTCCTCTGTGAGCGTGAGTTGAGAGGAGCCTTCCCACGGGAGCGAGTTGTTTGGCAGTTGCGTCTGGATGTCTCGCGGCGTCACACGGGACAGATCCTCGCGCCAGAACGGCTGAAACTCGGGGAAGAGGTCGAACTCGCGCGGACGCCGGATGATCTCCCAGGGCGAGGAGATCGGTCCCAAGCGACAAGCCTCCCTCGCGCGTTCGATGTCCGCGGGCGTCTGCGTGCGGAGACGCCCCAGGGGATCGTTCCACCGCACAACGAGCGGGAGTAGGTCAGACAGCACCAGAATCACGAGTTCTCGATACCTTCCCTCAGTCGACGCCAGACGAACAGCGTCGTTGAGCGTCTGAAGAGAAGCGAACTCACATGAGATTCGCGTCGTGCCCAGCGGCGGGATGACGATCGGGCTGCTTGGCGACGGGTTCGGTTGCCAGAGGACTCGGCCCGACCGAAAGATTCGCCACCAGTCCTCAGAGATTATATCAATCTGATAGACGGCAACGGGCCGAGAGGAACGGTTCCAAAGTGTAAACCCGATCGAGGACGGCGCCTGAGTACAATCCCGCCCGAGACCGAGAGAGAACACAGGCGAGAAGATCACCGGAAACGACTCCGATTGATCCCGAACTTCGAGTCGGTTGGGCAGGGAATCTGTCGCGCCGTCTCGAAGTTCGTTAGGAAACCTACCAGCGACTCGAAGTGACAGTCCACGTCTCGTCATTTGGATGGACTGCGGGTCCATTGTGAACGACCCAATCGCGCCAAAGTTGGTGCTTAGAGGAATGAAAATTTGAAAGCCCTCGCCGCCCGGACGACTTCCCACGGGAAACTCGTAAAACCAGCTCCCTCCCAGTTGGCGCACAAAGGTCGAAAACTGCGGAATTCCAACAATCTGCGTTGCGATCGTGGAGTTGAATGGAACCAAATTGAGCGCAAGTCTCCAGAAAACCCCTCCAAGCCCAAACGTCGCGGCCCCGATCAATGCCGCACACTCTGCAACTTCTCCCTCGTTCAATCTGGTGCGGACACTGGTGCTATAGTTCAGAGTTGCTGCTAAAGATGTCCCACTACCGGGGGGCCACTGCAAAGACACATCACCAACGAAATCCACGCCAAGCCCAATCGGCTGAGTAGGAAAGCCAACAGAGTCAAGGCGACAAACGCCGGAAGTTTGCATTGGAAGCACAAAACGCATCTCAGCCACGGAAGGAAAGTCAATCCTATCGACGTTATCCGGGACAGGAAACAAGCGAGCCTGCCCCCCGGGGATCGGAAAGGGCTGCCCCGACGCGGTCAGTGCGCCGATAGCAATGCCTTTCGAAAAGAAGTTCCAGAAGAACTTCGATGCGATCTCACCCATTTCGACAGCACAGTCTTCCATCTCTGACAGCCGAGTCCCACGACTAAGAAACGACTGAATAGCGACGAAAATCGCCTGACCAAACGCTGAGGGATACGTCACCCCATCGGCAACAACGTAGCGGTTGACGCGGTGAGGCAGCAACCCAAAGTGGATCTCATCCCCAACTAGTCTCACGATGGAAATTCTAGTCGCGCTGAAACCACCTAAACCGCCGTCAATCACATCTAGTCGTCGGTGAGTAATCGGAGGCTCCAGACCACCCACCTCCGCCATCGCGATACTCTGAGTTATCGACATGACCCATGCAGGGTCGACTCCCCCAGTGTAAACATCGTTCCAATCGAGAGTTTGCCTAGAAGGCACGACGATCGTTCCAGCAGCCACCAACCGTGCCGTCACCAGAAGCAACGACGACACTGACTGCACACTATCCTGCGGTCTCGGTTGACGCATAGCTAGCGTGTACGTGATTCGAGCTAATACTGGAGTCGAACGCGGACTGCCCCCAGACGCTACATCCCGAGCAGCATCGCGCTCCGTCACATGGAGGAGCAAGTTCAACTCAAGAAGAGCCTGCTGAGTAACTCCGCTGAATCCATCCACCGCTACCGTGGGCGCACTATCGTTGGGTAAAATGCTAGCGCCGCTGACTATTGCGCCCGAAACAAATGCAGCAGAACTGAATCCTAGCGCAGCCGTGAGAACCGAGTCCGTAACCCCGGTTCTTAGGCTCGCCGCCACTGCGGACGCATAGAGATTGCTGAGGACGGAAACACGAATAGCACACTCGATGTTCATCTCGCACCCCTGTTAGATGAAAGAGCCCACGACCCCGCTACGCCGAACTAGTGAGTCAACGGATAGCATCGAGCCACCAACAAACGCGACCACAACGACAATCTCTCTTTCACAGCGGGACTCATAGAGAATACCTTGATTTGCACTTCGGTCGAGGTTGATCGCGCGTAGGTTGCCCCAGTACTCCACGCGACAGCCGTCTGACAGCCCCTCAGCAGCCCGAAGTAGGTTGGCGACGACCGGGATCAGATCGGTTCCTTCATACCGAAATTCGACTCGACGTACACTATTTGTACCCGCACTAAGGGTCAAAAGATACTCTCGCTGCTGTTCCCTGAAGCAGGTTACGTCCACATCTCCTGGGACTTGGCCTAGATTGCGGGGACCATCGAAGGCTGCCGAAAACGTCTCGAATCTGAACGGTGGAAACTCATTGAGATGTCTTCTCCAGACAAGATCGTCAGCGCGATCATCATTCAAATCACAAAGCACAAGAGGCTCCACGTGGGGCATAATCGGCAAGGGACGGACCGAAAATTCCGGGTAGCGAGAACACCATGGATCGATCTCCGCAAATGACGGACCCAGGACAGGCAGCGTGAGACACCTGAGGTAGCCGCCATTGTCGACTGGCCTCGCAAATCCTAGCAGATCGGGGGATTGATCTCCGTTGACGTCGGCATGTGCCACGGGCAGAAGAAGTCTCGGATGTTCTGTCGGCAGCGTTCGATCCGGACGCCCCACCACTAAACGCCCGCCACTATGCCAAAGCACCGCGTTCCCTTGAAGGTAGTGAACACCATCTGGAGCTGGTCCTGCTCGGAGCAATAGGTCGTCGATCCCGTCCTGGTCTAGGTCGGCACGTCGCGGGTGCTTCAGTATGGAAGGAACGAACCATGTCCCTTGAGGGAAGTCCGAGGGCACGTCCTCTCTACGTTCATTCGAGAGTCCCCCTGCGCCTCCGTAGAAGACGGCGACACGATCACGAGCAACGACGGGGACGCTAATCGCGAGATCGTCGAATCCGTCGCCATTGAGGTCTGCTGCGCCAAGGATCGTCGGGACCCGTCCGACAACAGGGCTCTCACCGGGGTTGACAAAGGACGATGTCCAACCGCTTTCGCTACCATAGACAATCTCGACATTGGGGTCCGCGGTCATGATTGCGATGTCGGAGTACCCATCTCCATTGTAGTCGGCCGCATCGCCGCGGTCCGCCCCGCGAACCCCGGCGTGCGTGTCCCACGTCGTTCGGAGTTGCCAGACCGGCGTCACGCGGTCGGCGTTCTCCCAGCGCGACATCACCCGCCAGAAGTGAACACCGCGCGGGAGGTCGCGCCCAGGTTGTGCGCTGTTCCCGCGAACGGTGAGCGTCTCCTCGACGCGCTGACAATCGCGGTCGGCGCAGATCGTGACGGTGTGTTCGAGCTCCGGGTGGGGCGTGAACCACCGGAAGGTCGGCCGTGACGTTGGGACGCGGTAGTTGGAGATGGGCGCGCGCTGCCGAAAGGGGACCGGTGGCGCGGGCGTCACTGTGTCGGTGCACCCCTGCACGGCGACCAGGACACTCAGCCCCACGCTCCACCCGATGCTCGCTGCGATCCTCCGCGCGCTCACCCGCTGCCCTCCTCGTGCGATTCGCATGACGTCATAGCCCCCCCCCCCGGGGGCCCGTCAAGTCCCGCCCTGAAGAAATCATCTTCACCACTCTCCACGCCCCATCGTCAATCCATGGTTCAGAGGATCCCCGTCTCTGCGCGACGTCATCCCGACCTCCCGTGATCCGGGAGGATTCTCCCGCGTCCTCGCCCGCTGCCGCGCGCGACCCGCGAGGCGTCCCAAATGCCCCACCATCTCGCGCATACAACGGAACGGGAGATTCGCCGGACGCATCCGGGTCGGTGCGCGTGACGCCCGGGGCGTTCCCGGACTTCCCCGATGCCCTCGGCGGGGGTGAACCCGGTCGCGCGCGGCGTCCTGCGGAACACCCACGCTTCATGGGGTGGGCGCTCGACCGGACCGCCCACACCACTGCCCCTCTCCCGGTCGCGACCGCCTCCCGCGCCAATCCCCTTCGCCCGATGGCGGTCGCGACCGCCCCACCCGGCAACGACTTCCGTCTCCCGCCGGTCCGCACCGCCCGTGAAGGCAACGAACATCGTCTCGGGGTGGTCCCGACCGCCCCTCAGCGCGTCGGATCGGCCGGCGCCGGGGTCGGAACCCCCTCCACACGCTGTGTCTCCGCTTGTGTGCCCACGGCCTGCGAGCGTGGAAGCAGGAGCTGCGCAACGTGGGCCTGGGCGGTGTCGTCTTCGCCCTCGGCGTGGGCGGCGAGCTTGCGCCGGGCCCCGCGGCGCGGCGGGTCACGTGGGGGATTGGCGACGGGGCAGCTCCCGGAGCTTCATCGCGTGTCGGGTCATGCGGCGCGACGCGTCGAGGCGCTCCAGCGGCGTGGGGTAGCGGCGGCGGAACCAGGCGATGAGCGAGAGGAGTTCCTCTCGCTCGTGCGGCGACATCGGCGCGTTCACCCAGGCGTTGAACTCGTCGACCGTCAGCGACCGTTCGCTGAGCTCACGCACCGACGGAGACAGCGTGTCCCGGTTCATCGTCCCTCCGCTGCGCGCAGCGCGAGGAGCATGCGAACGTCGGTCGACGCGATCGCGGTGAAGAAGGCGCGCTGTTCAAACTCGTCTTCGTGCACCCGGGGAATCCTACCATCGCGCGCCGCGTAGCCATCGCCTCGCTGGCGCGCTCGCGCCGCCCATGACCGGCGCGGGAGTGCCCCGCCGAGGCCGCTCACACCAGCGCGGCGGCGACGCGGGAGAGCGCGGCGATGTCGTACACGTCGTCGTCGAACGCGGGCACGACGAGGTGACGCGGCACCGAGGCCATGAGCTCCCTCGCCCGGGCGACCTCCTGGGCGTCCTTGCGCGCCCACGTCGCCGCGTCGCGCCACGCACGGGCGAAGCCGCTGGCGAGCTCCCCCGAGGGCTCCACCCCGGCCGAGTGGAGGATCCCCGCGAGGCGGTCGGCGTTGGGCGCCACGGTGTCTTCGGCCTGTCGCACGCGGTTGATCACCAGGGCCTCGGCGGCCATCGACCCCTCGTGCAAGCGCTCGACGAAGAACATCGCCTCGCTCACGGCCATGGGGTCAGGCGAGGTCACCACCACGAAGGCCACGTCGCGCCCGGTGAGGGTCTCGCGCACCTTCGTCGCCCGCTCGCGAAAGCCTCCGAAGAGGCCCTGGAGGTCGGAGACGAACTCGGCGACCTGCTCCAGAAAGCCGCTGCCGGTGAAGGTCGCGAAGCCCTGAATGACCTTGGCCATGGCCTTGGAGAGCAGGTTCATGGAGAGCGAGCCGGTGCGCTCGAAGGCCGTGACGAAGGCGCGGATCGCGGGCGAGTCGATGAGACCCACCATGCGCTCGGGCGCGTCGAGGAAGTCGAGCGCGTTGGAGGTGGGCGGGGTGTCGAGCACGATGAGGTCGTAGCGGGGGTCGTCTTTCAGGGCGTAGAGCTTCTCCATCGCCATGTACTCGGGCGTGCCCGCGAGGGAGCCGGCGACCTCCTGGTAGATCTTGTTGTTGAGGATCCGCGCGCGGATCTCGGGCGACGAGGCGTAGCGGGTCACGAGCTCGTCGAAGGTGCCGCGCACGTCGAGCATCATCGCCGTGAGCTCCCCCGTCCCCTCCCCCTCGCGCCAGAGCTCGGGCGGCACCACCTGGGCCTCGGCGCGCATCTCGCGCAGGCCCAGCGAGGTCGCGAGGCGCTTCGCGGGATCGATGGTGAGGCAGAGCACGCGCCGACCGCGCCGCGCTGCCGCGAGGGCCAGGGACGCGGCGATGGTGGTCTTTCCCACGCCGCCGCACCCGACGGTGAGCACCACGCGCCGCGTGGAGAGCAGCTCTCCCAGGGAGTTTCGCATCGGCGCGGAACGTAGGGCAGAGACGGTGCCAGTGGCAACGGCGTCGTCACCCCCCACGCGGGATCACGGGGGCGAGAGGCGATCGGCCACGTCGCGGAGCACACCCCCGGCGTCGAGGTCCACGGGCATCCCGTGCCCCGGTACGAGGTGCGAGAGGGTGGGGCGGGTGCCGAGGTGACGCAGGTGCGCGGCGAAGCGGGCCCTGTCGGCGACCCCCACCGCGCGGAACAACGGGGTCACGCGCGGGCCGCCGCTGGAGCCCATGACCCGCAGCATCACGCCCCCGAAGCCCGTCGCGTGGGGGTGGTTGAAGAGGGCGTCGTTGAAGATCAGCAGCTCGCGCCCGTCAGCCTCGCGCACCGTGAAGACCCCCTCGGTGGCGGCCGCGCGGCTGCCTTCGAGGTACTCCACCGAGAGCTCGTCGCGGGCGGGCATGAACTCGTAGCCGCCGTCGGAGGTGACCCTCTCGTCGACCTTGGCGCGGGCGCTCGCCGGGCACCACACCCGGCTCTTCGGGTAGCGCGACTTCCAGGCGTGCGCGTCCATGCGGTGGAACGCGTTGGGGACCACGAGGTGCGCGGGCTCGCCCCAGCGCTCGATGTCGGCCATGAGCCCCTCGGAGAGGGCCACGGCGTTGTGCACCAGCACCGAGCCGTCGCGCAGGCGCACCAGGGTCATGCGTCGGCGCAGGGCCATGTTCGGCAACGCGCCGTCGACGGTCCAGACGTTCTCGGTGAGCTTCTCAAGGGGGCCGTGTTCGAGCACGGTCCAGGGGCGAGGCGTAGCCATGTGGGGTGTCGATGCCCTCCGCGCGGACCTTCCGCACGACGCGCACGATCTCGCCACTGCCCCCTCGGTTCAAGCGCCGCGAGGCCGGTCACACTATGTCCACGCTGACTTGCGGCACGCGCGTGGGTCCTCCTATGCTCCGCGCCGTCGATGACGCGCCACGCGTCGAGCGCTGAGGTGATGCGATGACGGTGAAGGTGATCCTGGTCGACGTGAGCCCCAAGGTGGTCGCCGCGTGGCGGGACGTGTTCGAAGACAACCCCGAGGTGACCGTCACCCAGGGCTCGATGCTCGACCAGCACGTCGACGCGTGGGTGACCTCGACCAACGCCCGCGGATCGATGGACAGCGGCCTGGACAACATCATTCGCAACCACCTCGGCGCGCAGGTGCAGACCCGGGTGCAGCAGGCCATCGCGATGAACTTTCGCGGAAATCTCCAGGTCGGACAGGCCACGTGCGTCGACACCGGGTGCGCCGTGCCGCGCTTTCTCATCTCCACCCCGGCATTCACCGCGGGCGCCCCGCAGGGGGGAGAGGCCCTGGACGTCGCCCTCGCGTGCGGCGCGGTGCTGCAGGCCGTGGCGATGCAGAACCGGGTCGCGCCCGGGAGCATCGCGTCGGTGGCGATCCCCGGGCTCGGCGCGAACACCGGGCGGCTCCCCGTGGAGGTCTGCGCCGACCTCCTCTGGACCGCATACAACCTCCTGCGCCACAACGACTTCATGGACTTCACCACCATGCGCGGCGGCCTCCTCGCCGAGCTCGGCGACCTCGGCAACGACCTCTCGGTGACCACGCCCCGCAGCGCCCCCGCCCCGGTCGCGCAGGTCGCGCCCGCGCCCGCACCCGTGCGTCGCCCGGGGGTGCTCGGTCCGGTGGTCCCCACGGGGGTGATGCCGCGACGTGGGGTCACGCCCGCCCCCGCGGCGTACCGACCGCCCACCCCCCAGGTCGCGCCAGCGCCCTACCGGCAGGCCGCGCCCGCCGCCCCGGCGCCGCGCCCCCTCGACGACTTCGACGACAGCGAGTGATCGCAAGAACCTCGCGTGCCCCCGTGTGTTGACGGTAGCGTTTGCCCCCCGCCATGAACCTGCACCTCTTCAACCCCCGAGGCCCCGACCGCGTCGCGGCGATCTTCACCCGCGAGGTGTGGGGCTCCGCGGGCATGTTCACCCTCGTGGTGTCGCGCGGCGCGCGGCGGGGGCGAATGCAGGTGGGTCCGCAGGTGGGCCCGGTGCACGCCTCGCAGCTCGACGCCGAGGTGCAGCGCCTCGTCGCGCAGCTCGCGCAGGAGGGCTTCGCGCCCTCGGGGCAGGCCACCCGGGGCCTGCGTCTTCGACACAACATCGTGCGCGAGCGCGCCCAGGCCGCGCGGGCCGCGGGGTGGTTGCGGGAGCGGGCCTCGGTCGACGCGCTGCTCGTCGCGGGCGCCGCGGCGGGTCCCGACCTGTCAACCGTGGTCGAGGCCCTCGGACGCATCGGGGACGCGCGCGCCCTCCCGCTGTTGCGCGAAGAGGCCGAGCGCAAGCTGCTGTCGCGACGACGTGCAGGCGCTGAAGCGCTGCGGGCCATGGGCGACACCGTGGGCCTCGCCGGAGTCACCCAACGCGCGCGAGAACGACTCCCCGACCCGGTGCGCGACGCCTACGACCGCGGTGATTCCGCCGCCCTCGAGGCCTCGTTCAAGCAGGTCGACGCGAAGGACCTCGGCCTCGCCCTCGACTCCCTCTACGACCTCGGCACCCCCCTCGCGGTGCAGGTCACCCGCGCGCTCTTGCGACGCGTGGTGGTGCACCAGCCGCACTTCTGGCGCTACGCGAAGAGCCTCTTCAAGCGCGCGATGGCGCGGGTCGACGGCGAGACCTTCGCGATCCTCGTGCGGCGCATCGAGCTCGCGGCGCGCACCGCCCGGGGCACGCGCGCGCTGTTGAAGAGCGGCCTCGACGGGCAGACCCGACAGACGAAGGTGTTCACCGTCACCACGCAGCGCTACGTGATGCGCCGCGCGTGGCGCTGGATGCGCCGCCTCGCGGAGCACCAGCCGCAGGACTACGCCCCCGTCGCCGCCGAGGTGCTCGCCGTGTGGCAGCCCGAGGATCGCGAGAAGCCCCGAGGGCAGTTCGACGAGTGGTCCCGGGCCTATGTGTTCAACAAGGTGCTGCGGGGGCAGAGCGCGAAGATCGAGTGTGTCCCGCGCAACCTCCGCTTTCGGATTCCCTACAACGCCGCGCGCATCGCGGTGCCCGCCGGGGCCCGCGCGGAGTCGTACCCCGAGTGCTGGGACGCGAACCCCGCGGCCTACCTCACCGTGCTCGCGAAGGCGAAGGTGATCGAGACCCAGGCCTTCGCCGAGAAGGCCGTGCGCGCCCGACACCTCGACGCGCTCGCGCAGACGCCGCACACCACGGTGCTAGCCATGCTCAGCGCGCCCTACGATGGCACCGTGGACCTCGCGCTGATTGAGCTCGAGCGACGCTTCGACCCGAAGCGCCCCGACTGGTCCCTGCTCGACGCGATGGTCGCCGACGCGCGGGAGCCCGTGCGGGAGAGGGCGTTGCGCTTCGTGATGCTCTGCGCCGACGCGTGGACCCGCGACCTCGACCGCGCCCTCGCGCTGATGGGCTCGCGCGACGCGCGGCTCGCCGCCACCGCCGCGGGGCTGATGGTGATCGCGCTCACCGAGGCTGATGTCTGGTCCCGCCGTGAGCTCGCCGAGCGGTGTCTGTCGGTGTTGCAGACCGCCGAGGTCTTCGAGGGCGCCCACGACGGGGTGGGGCGCGTCGCGCGGGAGTCGCTCGTCGACGAGATCTCGGCGGTGCTGGGCATCGACGAGGTGATGGCCCTGGTGCGCGCCCCCTCGCCCGCCGCGCAGGCCCTGGGCGGGGAGTTGCTCGGGCGGCGCCCCGAGGCCGCGAAGCTGCTGGGGCCCGACCAGATTCTGGCCATGGCGATGCACGACGTCGCCGCGGTGCGACGCGCCGCGATGGGGTTGTTGCGGGCCGAGCTGGATGGGTTGCGGATTGATCCTTCGCCGCTCTTCGCGCTGGCCGACGGCGAGTGGGACGACACGCGGGCCTTCGTGTTTGACCTCCTGCGCGACGAGATTGATGTCGGCGCGCTGGGGATCCACGGGGTGATCGCGCTGTGTGATGCCACGCGCCCTGAGGTGCAGTCCTTCGGGCGCGAGATGGCGCTCAAGCACTTTCACCGACTCGACCCGCAGGACCTCATTCAGCGCCTCGCGCAGCACCCCGCCCCTCCCATGCGACGCTTCGCGATGGACCTCGTGGCAGGACACCTCAAGGAGGGCTTCGTGGCCCTCGCGAAGCTCGAGGGCTTCTTTCGCCGCGCGCTCCTCGACCTGCGACCGAGCCGCGCGGAGAAGCGTCGGGTGATGGAGTTCCTGCTCACCCGGGGGCTGCGGGACGAGCGACAGGCAGAAGTGGCCGCGAAGGTGCTGGGCGAGGTCGCGCGGACCCGCTGCGCCACCGACACCGACGCCGCGCTGGAGGCGTTGGTGAAGCTCCAGCTCGCGTTCCCCGACGTGGAGTCACCGCTCTCCCTCGGAGGTGCGCCGTGATCGTGCAGTTCCGTTACAAGGGCCAGAGCGCGGTGGTCTCGGGCCTCTCCGACGACCGCGTCTCGCTCGCCACGAACCAGGACCGCGAGGCGGCGTTCTTCAAGGGCGCGCTCGGTGACCCCTCGCTGCTGCGCGACGCCATGGCCGCGCTGCGCGAGGTGGTGGTCTCGGACTTCAAGTACCGCCCCCGCGACCGCGTGGCCTACAAGGCCTGGCTGGAGTCGCAGGAGAAGCGCTTTCTCGCGGGCCTCGCGTCGCGCAACGACCAGTCGCGGCAGAAGATGCTCGCGCTGGAGGCCGAGCGCGACGCGCTGGATGTGAAGCGCGCCGAGCGCATGAAGCCCTTCGACCAGGCGCGCCTGCGCTACTTCGACTGGGCGTACACCCGGCGCTGGGAGATGGCGATGATCCTCGACCCGGTGGTGACCGTGCACCCCGACGAGGTCGCCTTCGAGGCCTTCTCCAAGGACGAGAGCTCGTACGCGCGGCTCGCGGTGAAGTACGACCTCTTCGAGAAGATCGACGCCTTCGCCTGCGGCACCACCAACATCGATTTCAGCGCGCGCCTGGGACAGTCCTTCGAGCGCATGCGGAGCTACCGGCGCACGCGGCTCGACATCGACGCCGAGGGCTTCACCGTGGCGAACCTCGGCGACGAGGCCCACCGCGAGAAGAAGATCGACCTGCCCGAGAGCTGGGTGAAGGGCTTTCTGCAGGTCCACTCGACCATGACCCTGGGGCTCTCACGGCTGCGCCTCGAGCCCGTGGATCTCTTCAACATCCTGCGCTTTCTCAAGCGCAAGAAGGCCCGGAGTTCTCCCCGCGCGCTGCGCTTCGAGCTCGACCCCGGGCGGCCCGCGAAGGTGGTCTTCGAGCCCTGGGACACCGAGATGCCCCTCACGCCCACGAACGTGTACGAGGGCGCGACGAAGAAGTCCGTGCGGCTGTGGGGGCGCGATCGCCTGGGCACCCTCGCCCGGCTGCTCCCGGTGGCGCAGCGCGTGGACCTCTACGTCGGCGACAGCGGCATGCCCTCGTTCTGGGTGCTCGACCTCGGCGAGGCCACGTTCACCCTCGGGCTCTCGGGGTGGACCGACAACGACTGGACCCAGGGCACGAAGTACGAGCTCCTGAGCCGTCGCCTGGAGGTGTCTCCCGCCGACCTCACGGGGGTG
>JBILLI010000869.1:0-3135 GCA_044376155.1 Polyangiales bacterium | reverse complement strand
CGCCGCGCGGCGGTGGAAGAGGGCATGGACACCCTGCGCGACGACGGCATTCGCAAGGTCTTCGAGGGGCACACCACGCTGGAGGAGGTCCTCGCGGCGACGCAGGACGAGGTCTGACCGACGATGGCCCACTTCGCGTACACCGGCATCGACGCGCGCGGAAAGACGGTGCGGGGCACCCTCGACGCCGACGACGTCAAGGGCGTGCGGCAGGCCCTCAAGCGACAGGGGGTCTTCCTCGACGCGGCCACGCCCCTCGCCAACGGCGGCGCGCGCGCCGCGGCGACGAAGGCCGGCGCGAAGGGCGCACCCGCCGAGGGCGCCTCGCTGGCGGAGCGGGCCCCGGGGCTGGTGAAGCTGTTCCAGCGCGTGCGTCGGCTCGCGACGAACGAGGGCAACGCCGTGGCGCTCTCGACCCGGCAGCTCGCCACGCTGGTGAAGGCCGGCATCCCCCTGGTCGACTCCCTCGACGCCATCATCGAGCAGATCGAGAGCGAAGACCTCCGCGGCGCCTACATCGACGTGCGCGCCAAGGTGAACGAGGGCATCTCCTTCGCCACCGCGCTCTCGCAGCACCCGGAGCTCTTCCCGAACCTCTACGTGAACATGGTCGCCGCGGGCGAGGCCTCGGGCACCATGGAGGCCGTGCTCACCCGCCTCGCGGACTTCATGGAGGGGCAGGTCAAGCTCAAGAACAAGGTCGTGGGCGCCCTCGCCTACCCCGCGTTCATGGCCCTCATGGGCGTGGTCATCCTCGGGGTGATGATGGTGGTGGTGGTGCCCAAGGTGAGCGCCATCTTCGACGACTTTCGCGCCTCGCTCCCCTGGTACACCTCCGCGCTGATCTGGACCTCGAACTTCATCGGCCGCTTCTGGTGGCTCATCGTGCTCGCCTCGGTGGGCGCGGGCTACCTCTTCGAGCGCTGGCGGCGCTCGCCCGAGGGCCGCTACAAGTGGGACGCGATCCGCCTCGCGCTGCCGGTGTTCGGCGAGCTCACGCGCATGGTGGCGATCTCTCGCTTCACCCGCACGCTCTCGACCCTGCTCTCCAGCGGCGTGCCGCTCTTGAAGGCGATGGACATCGTCAAGAACGTCATGGAGAACCGGGTGCTCGAGGCCGTCATCACCGAGGCCAACGCGAGCATCAAGGAGGGCGAGAGCATCGCCGAGCCGCTGAAGCGCAGCGGGCGCTTCCCCCCCATCGTCACGCAGATGATCTCCATCGGCGAGCGTTCGGGCGAGCTCGAGTCCATGCTCGAGGCCGTGGCCGCGAGCTACGACAGCGCCATCGACGGCCGCGTCGCCGTGCTCACCTCGCTGCTCGAGCCCATCATGATCGTGGTGATGGGAGGATCTTCGGGCGTGATCGCGTTCTCGATCCTGATGCCCCTGCTCCAGCTCAACGAGTTCGCGCAATGACCGGCGAGATCCTCGGCCAGCGCAAGCGGCGCAAGCGGCGCGAGCGCCCCCGCGGGGTGGTGTTCCACTGGGAGCGTCGGCAGATCATCCCCGAGTGGGCGCAGGTGCACCACGCGCGCTCGGTGCTGCTCGTCGCGCTCGCCGTGGGCACGCTGTGGGGCCTCGGCGCGGTGGCCACGCGGCGTCGGCGCATCCAGGCCACCCTCGCCGCCATCGCCTCGGTGGAGCGCGCGGTCGAGACCTTTCGCGCCGACCACGGCCGCTGCCCCACGGGGGTCGCGGAGCTCGTGAACCCGCCTCAGTCCGCCGACCGGCTGCCGCGCTACCTCGCGGAGCTGCGCACCGACGGCTGGGGCAACGCCCTCGCGCTCACGTGCCCCGGCGCGCGGCACCCCGGCTCGGCCGACGTGCGCTCCCAGGGCATCCCCGAGGGCTGGCTCTCCACCGGGACCATTGAATGACCACGCGGCGTGAACGCCAGAGGTGTGTGATGAAGAAGACCGAACGTCGCTCGAAGTTCCTCGCCGCGCGCCGCGCCGCGCAGCGCGGCATGACCCTCGTGGAGATCATGATCGTGGTGGTGATCATGGGCATGATCGCCAGCGCCGTGGGCATCGCCGTCTTCAACCAGCTCAAGGAGGCCCGGGTGAAGACCGCCGAGCAGGAGGCGCGCACCATCGAGAACGCCGTGCAGCTCTGGCAGACCGACCACAGCGGCTGCCCCACCATGAGCCAGCTCAAGAGCGACGGGAAGATCAACCGCAACGCCCGCGACCGCGACCCCTGGGACAACGAGTACATCATCAACTGCGAGGGGGCCGACGTGACCGTGCGGTCGAAGGGCCCCGACGGCGTCGAGGGCAACGAAGACGACGTGCCCCGCCGGCGCAACCGCAACTGACCGGCGGTGACGCGGCGACGGGCACAACCCAGGGAGCGCGGGATGACGCTCCTGGAGATCATGGTGGTGATGCTGATCGCCGGCATGATGATGTCCTCTGCCGTGATGGGCTTCGGCGCGGTGCGGCGGGGGCGGCTGCGCGCGGGCGCGGCGCACCTCGCGTCGGCGTTCCGCTTCGCGTACGTGCACGCGCTCTCCACGGGACGTCCCACCCGCGTGGTGCTCCCGCTGAACGACAACCGTGTGTGGATCGAAGACACCGAAGAGGCCCACGTGCTCGACCCGCGGGACCCGCTCCGCCTCGGCGGCGCGGCCCCGGGCGAGGAGGCCATGGCCGCCGAGGAGGCCGCGCGCCAGCAGGCCACGCGGATCTCCGAGCTGCGCCCGCGCACCCCCCGCGCGGAGTTCACCCGCCCCACCGGCGCGCGCTTTCGCGAGCGCACGCTCGAAGACGGCGTGGTGGTCACCCGGGTCTACGCGCAGCACGAGGAGCAGGCCCGCACCGAGGGCAGCGGGTACATCTATTTCTTCCCGGGCGGGGTCTGCGAGCGCGCGGTGGTGCACCTGCGCGGGGCCGACGGGGTGATCTTCTCCGTGACGCTCAACGGCCTGTCGGGCCGCACGCAGATCATCGACCACGCGGTGGAGCCCCCGGCGGCCACCGACGCGCGCGAAGAAGACGACCGCAACGAGGTCGACCTGCGCAACCAGCGGCTGCAGGAGGTGACGCCGTGAGGCCCCTCCGCGCGACGCAGCGAGGCTTCACGCTCATCGAGGTGATGATCGCCGTGGCGATCCTCGCGATGGCGCTCGCG
>JBILLI010000184.1:0-11645 GCA_044376155.1 Polyangiales bacterium | reverse complement strand
AGCCGCCGCCGAAGAGCCCCGCGCGCAGCTCGAAGTGCTCCCGCGCGAACTCTCGCGCAGCGCCTCCATCGGCGGGAGCGGGGCCGAGGGTCCCCGACGCCCCCCAGGCGCCGAGGCACCGCGCGGCGGAGCCGTAGTACGCGATGGCCATCGGGTCGTCGCAGGACCCGACCGCGCCCCCGCCGGAGGACGCGTTGCGCAAGGTGCGCACCGTGACGTGCATGAACATCGCCTCGACGTTCAGTCCGATGGTCCATCGCGGGCGCTGCACGAGGTGAATGCGCGCCGCGAGGCCCGCGCGAAACGAGAGGTCGCGGGGCGGCACGTCGTCGTCGGGAGACGCGGGGGTCGTCGGACCGAAGCTCCACTCGAAGCTCGGGCCGATCTCCAGGGCCTCCATGCGGATCAGGAACCTCGCGCTGCCCTGAACGTCCGCGTTGCGATGGGCCAGTCCATCGGGCCGCCGCGGCGCGTCGCCGGTGCTGTTCGCGTGGTACGCGCCCGAGACCTCCACCGCGACGCTGCGCGGTCGCATGGGCGTGCCGACGATGCTCGGTCCGCCCGGCGGGAGCACGTTCGCGCTGTGCGTGAAGGTCTCGGTCGTGGCGAGCCGACTCGCGCACCCCAGCGCGAGCGACGCGCAGCCCCACGCGAGCCTCGTTCGCGCATCCATGGATGCAGCAAAGGCTCGGGAGCACCGCCGCGTCAAGCGTCCGCGCCACGTCGGCGCGCCCCGACTGCGTTGCCGCCCCGTGGGCTCGTCACAACGGCCGTGATATCCCCACGCGCATGATTGTGGATCCTCGTGACGCGATGATGGAGCGCGTGCTGGTCGACGCGGGCGTGTCGCGCGGGATGCGCGTGCTCGACCTCGGGTGCGGCCACGGCAACCTCTCGCAGATGATCGCGCGGCAGGTCGGCGCGGAGGGGCGCGTGGTGGGCGTCGACCGCGACCCGCGCGTGCTCGAGGTCGCGCGGAACGCCGCGCGCGAGCGAGGATATCCCCAGATCGAGTTTGTGCAGTGTGACCTCCATGCGCTGCCCGATGACCTCGGCCCCTTCGACGCGATGGTGGGACGACGCGTGCTGATGTACCAGCCCGACGCGGCCGCGACGCTGCGCGCGGTGGTGCGGGCGCTGCGCCCCGGCGCGGTGGTGGCGCTGCAGGAGATCGACCCCACGATGGTCCCCGTCGCGTCGGTGCCGATGCCCCTGCACGCGCGGGTCTACCGCTGGGTGTGGGAGATGGTCGAGCGCGAGGGCGCGTCACGGCAGATGGGACTCGACCTCCCCGGCGCGATGGCGCGCGCGGGGATCACCGTCGCCGACGTGCGGGTCGAGGCCGTGATGCAGACCGCGGCGCGACGTCTCCCCACCGCGGCGATGGTGCGCGCGGTGCTCCCGCGCATCGTCGAGCGCGGCGTGGCCACCGAGGCCGAGGTCGACGTCGACACGCTCGACCAGCGACTCGACGACGAGCTCCGCGAGACGGGCGGTGCCTTCGTCGGCGACGCGCTCTTCAGCGCGTGGGGCACGGTGTAGCGCCGTCACTCCGGGGCGTGTCGGACGAACGCGGCGTCGATCACCCCCTCCGCCGGGGCGCCCTGCACGCGCTGCTTGAGGATCTCCGCGCGCTCCTTCGCGACCCGCGCGTCGTCGGCGTGCCGGTCGCGCTCGGCGCGCACCCGTCGCCCGCGGAGCGTGAGACGCAGCACCCACACCCCGAGCAACAGCGCGATCGCGACGGCGCCGAGCGCGACCCACTGCACGAGCCGCACGCTGTCCTGCGTGAGGTTCGAGAGGCTCCCCAGGAACGACGGCCGCCCCGTGCGCGCCTGTTGCTGTTGGAGCTGGGTCATGGCGTCGTTGCTCCCGAGCACCACACCGCGCGCGAGCGTGCGGGCGACCGCTGTGAGCGCCTCGGCGGTGCGCGTGTCGAGCAGGGCCGCGCGGAGCGAGGGGGCGAGGTCTCGCTGCACGCCCTCCGCCGCGGCCCGGCTGGCAGACGCCACGGCCGCGCGCGAAACCCCCTCGGCCATGCGCGCCAGGGCCAGCTGGTGCTCCTCGCGCAGGCCCTCGCGCAGCGCGCCCGCGAGCGCGTCGCGCACCGCCGCCGCGAGCGCCGGGCTGAGGTCGCGGCGCAGCCCGTCGGCGAGGCTCCGCGTGAGCGCCAGCGTGAGGGTGGCGAGGTACCGCGCCGTGAGTCGCTCGATGCGCGCGGCGCGCGCGGGCGCGTCCAGCGTCGCGAGGGCCCCGTCGGCGAGGTCTTCCGCGAGCGCCCGGGACGCGGCGCGCAGCTCCGGGCTCGCGAGCAGCGCGCGCAGCAGCCGTTGGTTCTCCGCGTCGTGCAGCGCCTGCAGCGTCGAACGGATCGCGGCCGGGGGCGTGGCCGCGGCGACCTCCCGCGCCACGCTCCGCGGCGTGAGCGCGCAGCCCGCGAGGCCCAGCAGCGCGGCGAGGCAGAGCGCTTCGATGCATCCGAGCAGCCTCATGCCCGCGCGACGGGTTCACGCGACGTGCCGTGGGGCGAACGCTCGCGCGCGGGCGCTGGGAGGCGTGACAATGCACCGCGGCGCGGGGGCGCGCTGAGACGTCCGCGCGCAGCGCCGGGCCTCGCGGCCGCCGTCAGGTGGAGTAGCCGTAGCGCGTGCGCAGGTCGGCGAGGGCCTCGCGAATGGCGTCGCGGCAGCGCTCGCGCAGGGTGGGCACGTCGTCGAGGGTCATCCCCGCGGTGGGCACCGGCGCGAGGACCTTCGCCCCCGCGTTGGCCTTGCCGAACCACTTGGAGTGCTTGGGGCGCATGTCCTTGGTGCCCGCGATGGCCACCGGGAGCACCGGCACGCCCGCGGTGATCGCGAGGCGAAACGCGCCGTCTTTGAAGGGCAGCAGCTCGCCGTCCTTGGAGCGCGTGCCCTCGGGGAAGAGCATCACCGAGATGCCCGCCTGCAGCGCGCGCTCGCACTCGGTCATGGTCGCGCGCACGCTCTCGCCGTCACCCCGGCGCAGCGGAATGTCCCCGCCGAAGCGCATCGCCCAGCCCACGAAGGGCGGCTTGAAGAGCTCCTCCTTGGCGACCCAGCGCATGTCCCACGGCAGCCACGAGAGCAGAAAGGGGTCGGCCGTGGACTCGTGGTTCGCGATCACCACGTAGCCCTTGTGGTCGATGTCGGCGGGCGGCTCCCCCTCCACCGAGAATTTCCACAGCGGCTGGATCCGCGTGGCCGTGCGCCCGAGACGTCGCATCCAGCGGCCGGGCAGGCGCTGCGTGGGGTCGCCCCGGTGCCGCAGGTGCGACAGGGCCATGATGGGCAGAAAGCTCGTGAGCACCACGCCGAACTCTGCGTAGGTGTAGAGCCCCGTGAGGACGTGCTTCTTCATGCGAGCTCCGCGGGTATCACCCGACCCCGTGACGTGTCAAAAGCCCTTGTCGCGCTGACGCTTCGCGTCGTTCGATGACGCGCGGCGGGCTACGCGGTCTCGCCCCAGGCGACCTCGAGGGCGACCTCGATCATGGCGTCAAAGGTGGTCTGCCGCTCGTCGGCGCTGAGGTGCGTGCCCTGACGGATGTGGTCCGACACCGTGAGGATGCCGAGCGCGCGGGCGTGGTACTCCGCGGCGATGGGGTAGAGCGCGGCGACCTCCATCTCGACGCCGAGGAGGCCGTACTTCTCCAGCGCGTCCCAGAGGCCCTCCTGGGGGTGGTAGAAGAGGTCCGACGAGAACACCGGGCCCACGCGCACGGGGCGGCCGAGCTTCTCGGCGGCCTCCACCGCGCGGCGCACGAGGGCGAAGTCGGCCACCGCCGGGAGGTCGTGGCCGAGCAGCCGCATGCGGTTCACCTTGCTGTCGGTGCCCGCGGCGCTGGCGATGATCACGTCGCGGAGCTTCACGTCGGGCGCGAGCGCGCCGCAGCTCCCCACGCGGATGACGGTCTTCACCCCGAAGAAGCGCACGAGCTCGGTGGCGTAGATCGAGATCGAGGGCATGCCCATGCCGTGCCCCATCACCGACACCCGGCGATCACGGTAGGTGCCCGTGAAGCCCAGCATGTTGCGCACGGAGGTGACCTGCTTCGGCGCGGTGAGAAAGCGCTCGGCGATGTACTTCGCCCGCAGGGGGTCGCCGGGCATCAGGACCACGTCTGCGAAATCGCCGGGCTCGGCGCCGATGTGCGGGGTGCTCATGAGGGCGCCGAGGGTATCACCATCGCCGGGCTGTGCTACGGTCCCCGGCCTCGGATCCCCTCCATCACTGGGAGCGCAGACGACCCATGCGAAGCGTCGATGACGTGGAACGGTTTCTCCAGGGCAGCGAGATCAACTACTCCGACCTCGGCGGGGGGATGTACCTCGTCGACGTGCACACCACCCTGTCGCACAGCCTGGTGATCAAGGTGGAGCCCCCGCTGGTGGTGTTCCGGCTCAAGGCCGGCGAGGTGCCCGAGAAGGGGAGCGCCGGGCGCGAGGACTTTCTGGAGTCCCTCCTGCGGTTGAACGGAACGGCCCTGCTCCACTCGTCGTTCTCCGTGGCCGACGATGGGGTGTACCTCACCGCGGCGCTGCCCCTGGAGAACCTCGATCACAACGAGCTCCAGGCGGTCATCGACGACATGGCCATGGCCGTCTCGCAGCACCTCCCCGAGCTCTCGTCGACCCCCTCGAACTGACAGAATTTTTCGGAGAACAACCGCATGGGACTCTTCGGACGCCTCGCCTCCCTGATCAAGAGCAACCTCAACGACCTCATCTCCAAGAGTGAGGACCCCGAGAAGATGCTCAACCAGGTCATCCTCGAGATGAACCAGCAGCTCGTGGAGGCCAAGAAGCAGGTCGCGCTCTCCATCGCCGACGAGAAGCGCCTCGCCAAGCAGTTCGAGACCGAGCGCGCCACCGCCGAGGAGTGGGAGCGCAAGGCCATGATGGCCGTGCGCGCGGGCGACGACGACCTCGCCAAGGAGGCCCTGCTCCGCCAGAAGGAGCACGAGACCCTCAGCGCCGAGTTCGAGCGCCAGTGGCAGAAGCAGAAGTCCGCGGTCGAGAAGCTCAAAGACGCCCTGCGGGTCTTGAACAACAAGATCGAGGAGGCCAAGCGCAAGAAGAACGTGCTCGTGGCCCGCAAGAAGCGCGCGGAGGCCCAGAAGGCCATCCACGACACCATGTCGAGCCTCTCCAACGACTCGGCCTTCGACACCTTCCAGCGCATGGAAGAGAAGATCGTGCAGATGGAGGCCGAGGCCGACGCCCAGGGCGAGGTCGCGGAGCAGTACTCGGGCGACGTCCTCGCCCAGAAGTTCAAGGACCTCGAGACCACCCGCGGCGCCGATGTGGCCCTCGACGAGCTCAAGCGCAAGATGGGCCTCGCGGCCAACGCCGCCCAACCCGCCCAGCAGGTGCGCGTCGACGCGACGCCCGCCCAGGCCACCGCCCCCGCCGAGACCGCCGAGGCCACCGAGGCCGAAGAGCTCGAGGCCGTGCTCGCCGCCGCCAAGGCCCGCCGCGCGGGTGGTTGACGGCGCCGCCGCGGGGGATTACCCGTTCACCCGCCATGCCGACCTACAACTACCGCTGCGGCGCCTGCGGCCATGAGTTCGAGCGCGTCCAGCGCATCACCGAAGACGCCATCAAGACCTGCCCGAGCTGCAACGGTGAGTCCGCCTCGCGGCTGATCACCTCGGGCAACTTCATCCTCCGCGGCAGCGGGTGGTACTCCGACGCGTACTCCGGCGGGTCGAACAAGAAGTCCGAGGCCAAGGGCGAGAGCGCGCCTCCGTCTTCGTCGTCGTCGAGCGACAGCGGCGGAGGCTGCGGTGCGGCCGCGTGCGCCGCGAGCAGCGCGGGCGGCACGACCTCGAACTGACCACTCCCTTCCCCGTCGCCCTCCGCGACGCGCAGCGATCTGCACAAGCGCTCCCTGGGTCAACACGCGCGGATGGTGCCCCCATCCCCAGCCCTTCCCCCGCCTCGGGGGAAGGGAGGAGAACCCCTGGCGGTGTGATGGTCCACGCGAGTGAGAGAAGTGCGGTGTGGGACACAACACATTGCAGCCCAAGCGTTTCGAGACGATTGGACCATGCCTGAGACCGCGGTTCTCCACCCTTCCCCCGAGGCGGGGGAAGGGCCGGGGATGGGGGCCACGCACCGCGATTTCGCCCTGAATGCAGTTCGCTTTCAGCGTTGTGTCCTTGGTCGCGCGAGGTGTCTGGGAACGCGCCCCGCGCCCCGCGTGACGCATCCGCCGCAGGGTAGCGCCTCGCCGCGCCTACCGACAGCGATGGTAGAACCTCCCCTGGCATGCACCCGCCGCGCGTCTCTCCGCTGCTGCTCCTCGCCGCCCTGTCGGCCTGCACGGGCCTGCGGCAGACGGCGAGCACCGGCCGCGACGCGAGCGCCGACCCCGACGTCCCGATCGCCGCGGATGTCCCCTCCGCGCCCGACGTGCTCCCCTCCCTCGACGCGCCCGATGTGATCACCGCCGCCCTCGACGCGCCCGACGTGCTCGTCCCCGATGTCGTTGATGTCATTGCCGCACAGAGCGATCGCGTCGTGCCCGACGTCGTCGACGTCCCCGTTGCGCCTGACGTCGACACCCGCTCCCTCGTCGCGCCGCGCCTCCGTGCTCCGCTCTCGGGCACCTGGATGAGCAGCGGCCGCGTGATCCTCTCGTGGTTCCCCGTGAGCGGGCAGGACGCCGTGGTGGAACTCTGCGCCGACCCTCGCTGCGCGACCGTGACGCAATCGCTGGTGGGCGGCGCGGGAGGCAGCGCGCAGGTCACCACTCCCCTGTCGCAGGGCGCGTGGTGGTGGCGCGTGCGCCCTTCGGTGAGCGGTGTGCGCGGGGACGCCGCGGCCGCGCCCTGGCTCCTCGTGGTCGAAGGCCGCGGAACGGCCACCGCGCGAGAGACCGGTCCGGGGGTGGACCTCAACGCCGACGGCCGCCGCGAGCTTGTCGTCGGCGCCCCCAACGCCCGCGTCACCGGCACCATCTCGATCTGGCCCCTCGGCGCAGACCTCGTGCAGACCTCCGCGCGCGTCTACGGCCAGGCGCGTCGCACGGGCGCCGGGTGGGCGGTCGCGCCCGCGGGAGACCTCGACGGCGACGGCTTGCCCGAGCTGGCCTACACCTGCCTCAGCAGCGCGTTGGCGCAGGGCGAGGTGGCCGTGCTGCGAGGAGAGACGACGACGCAGTTCCGCTCGCTCACGCTCCTCTCGCTCTACACCGACGACACCACCCTCGGCACCGCCATCGCCGGCCTCGGCGACGCCGACGGCGACGGCTATGGAGACTTCGTGTCCGCGCGCCCCGGCGCGAACAACACCCGCGAGGGCGCGGTGCTGGTGTACTACGGCGCCCCGGCCTTCGGGATCCGCGGGGCCAACGGGGTGACCATCCCGCCGCCCAACGCCACCCTGCGCGGGCCCACCGTCGACGTCGCCTACGGACAGAGCCTCGCGGCGGTGGGAGACCTCAACGGCGATGGACTCGCCGACCTCGCGGTGGGCGCGCCCACGCGCGATCCCGTGCGCGCCGCGGGGGAGGTCGACGTGCACCTCGGCGGGTCCACCGGGGTGACCCTGCTCCCCATCCGCCTCCCCGCGCCGACGCCCGTCGACGCGAGCTTCGGGGTGACCGTCGCAGGCGCCGGCGACCTCAACGCCGACGGCCTCGCCGACTTCGCCGTGGGCGCGCCCGCCGCCGCGGGGCGTACGTCTCGGGTGTTCGTGTACTACGGCGCCGCGGGGGGGCCGCGCGCGACGCCCGATGTGGTGCTCGCGCCGGTGAGCGGCTACACGGGCTTCGGCCGCGCGCTCGCGGGCGCCGGGGACCTCGACCGCGACGGCTACGCCGACCTCGCGATCACCGCCCCCGACGCGCCCGACGGGGGGGTGATCTACGTGTACCGCGGCGGCCTCGCGGGCCTCGATGTGCAGGCGCCCGTGGTGATCGCGAACCCCATGCGCAGCGGTCCGTTCGCCGAGGCGCTCGGGGGCCACGGTGACATCGATGGAGACGGCGTGCCCGACCTCGTGGTGGGCGCGAGCGCCTACGACCGCAGCCGCGGGCGCGTGTGGATCTACCGCGGCGGACCGGGCGGCCCCGACCGCGCGCCGTGGCGCTTCGTCGACGGCGTCGCCGAGGGCGACCGCTTCGGCCACGCGCTCTGACGGATCAGTCCTCCGCGGCGTCGGGCTGTCGCATGCCGGGGTGAAAGTGCTCGTAGAGGGTCTGCGCGCGGCGCTTGCCGATGCCCTCCACCGCGGCGAGCTCGGCGAAGGTGGCCTCTGACGCGGCGGCGAGGGAGCCGAAGCGCCGCAGGAGCGCCGTGCGCGCGACGGGTCCCACGCCCGGAAGGTCATCGACCTCGCTGCGCAGCCGCAAGCGGTGGTGCAGGTCCTCGCGCACCTTGTTGGCGAAGCGGTGCGCCTCGTCGCGAGCCTTCGCGAGCAGGATCACCGCGGGCGCGTTGTCCTTCAGCGTGAGCGGGTTCTTGCGGCCCGGGACATAGATCCGGTCGACGACCTTCTCGCCCGTGACCGTCTCGCGCTCCTTCGCGAGGGAGCACACGGTGAGGTCGGTGATCCCGAGCTCCTGCAGCACGGCGCGGGCGACGTTCAACTGCCCGCGGCCGCCGTCGACCACGAACACGTCCGGGAACTCCCACCCCGCCTCGGCCTTCTTGCCGCGCTTGAACCGCCGCGAGAGGACCTCGTGCATCGCCTGGTAGTCGTCTCCGGTGTTCACCGAGCGCACGTGGTAGCCCCGGTAGCGCTTCTTGTACGGGACGCCCTCTTGCAGACAGACAATGGCGCCCACGGTCTCGGCGCCCTGATGGTGCGAGATGTCGATGCACTCGATGGTGCGCGGGGGCTCGTCGAGGTCCAGCGCGCGGGCGAGGGCCTCGGCCTGCGACTCGGCCTGCGCCACGGCCATGCGCCGCTCGCGAAACGCGTGCTGGGCGTTCTCCATCGCGAGCGCCAGGAGCTGCCCCGCGCCGCTGTCGGCCTCGGGGCGGAGCACCTGCACGTCGCGCCCCGCGCGCTCGGTGAGCCACTCGCGCACGCCCTCCACGCCGTCGGGGAGCACTGGCACCACCACCTCGTGGGGCACGGTCACGGCCTCGTCGGCGTAGCGCCCGGAGATCACCTGCGCGATGAGCTCGTCGTCGGGGAGCTCCACCCGCCCGAAGGTGCTGCTCTGGCTGTCGCGCACGAAGCCGTCGCGCACCAGCAGCAGGGTGATCACCACGCTCTCGCCCTCGCGGTAGAGCCCGAAGACGTCCCGGTCGCGGTCGCTCACCGTCGCCACGCGCTGGGTCTCGGTCACGCGGCGCATGGCCGTGACCTGGTCCCGTAGCCGCGCCGCGCGCTCGAAGTCCAGGGACTTCGCGGCGGACTTCATCTCCACCTCGAGGCGATCCGCGAGCTCGTGGTTGCGCCCGCGGAGGAACATCTCCACGAACTCCACCTGGGCGTCGTACTGCGCGCGGTCGACGTCGAGCACACACGGCGCGAGGCAGCGCTTGATCTGGTGCTCCAGGCACGGCCGTTGACGCCCGCGCATCTCGTCGTCGTCGCAGGTGCGCAGCTGAAAGTGACGGTTGATCAGCCGCAGGGCGCGGCGCGCGTCGGTGGCGCTGGGGTAGGGGCCGAAGTACTCCGCGCCGTCGGCCCGGGGGCGCCGCACCACCTCCAAGCGGGGCCACGGCGCGCGCTTGTCGAGGCGCACGGAGAGGTAGTCCTTGTCGTCGCGGAGGCGCACGTTGTACTTCGGGCGGTGCTCCTTGATGAGCGCGTTCTCGAGCAGCACGGCCTCCTTCTCCGTGGCCGTCACCACCGTCTCGATGTCGCCCAGCACCCGCTCCAGCAGCGGGATGAAGTACCGGTAGTCTGACGAGTTGGGCTGAAAGTACTGCCGCACCCGCGCGCGCAGGGACTTGGCCTTGCCCACGTAGACCACGACGTTCTTCTTGTTGCGAAAGAGGTAACAGCCCGGCGACGCGGGGAGCGTCTCCAGGCGCGCGCGGACGTTCTCGGCGAGCATCGTTGGGGTCTCAGCCTAGTACACGCAGGCGCGCAGAGGATTCCCCGCGCGCAGACGGTTCGTGGCATCCTCCGCGGCTCTTGTGAGGTGCACGGTGAGACAGAGCGGGATCGGTTCCATGGTGCTCGGCCTTGCGTTGACGGGGTGTCCCTCGCGGCGCCCTCCTCCACCGCCGCCGCCGCGCCCGCCGGAGCCCGCGGTGATCGCCCTCGACGCCATTCGCGTGACCCACGCGCCGTGGACCCAGGCCGACACCGCGACCAACGCCGCGCTGGTGGGCCGCCGCGGGCAGCTCACCCAGGCCCTCGCCGAGGCCGTGCTGCGGAGCGGCAACGAGCCCGTGCGGGCTTGCTACAAGGGCTTTCTCGCGTTCAACCCGCAGGCCGAGGGGAGCGTCACCATCCTCATGCGCGTCGACCCTGACGGGCAGGTGCGCGACGTCGAGACCGTCGGCTCCCCCGACCCCTCGGTGGCGCTGATGATGCCGTGTGTGCTCGACGCGGTGCGCTCCCGGCGCTTCCCGACCACCCGCGGCTCGTCGCTGGTGTCGTTCCCCTTCACGTTCCACAACGGCGAGGTGGGCACCTCGGCGCCGGTGGCCGCCAACGTCGCGCGGCCGCGCCCCGGGGAGATCGTCGCCACGAACCCCGACCCGATCACCGTGCGCGCCTGGCGCCCCGCCCTCGTGCCCCACGCGCAGCCCGCGCCTGTGGCCACGCGGGAGCTCATGCTGGAGTCCGCGGCCGACGTCACCTCCCTCGTCGACACCTGCTACGCGGCGGCCCTGGTGATCGTCCCGACGCTCTCGGGGACCTTCTCCCTCCGCATCGCCGTCGAGCCCTCGGGGCACGTGCGCGACCTCGAGACCGAAGCCCAGGGCATGCTCGGCATCGGACCCTGGCGTGACTGCATCCGCACCCTCGGCCGACAACTGCTCTTCCACGCCTCGGTCACGGGCGCGGCGATCACCATCCCCGTGAGCGTCGAGCTCTCCCAGCCCGCCGCGGCCGCCCCCGCCGCCGAGGCGTCCGTCGCCGCCCCGCCCACCCGCGGCGGTTTGCTCCCCGTCTCCCCGCGCTGATCGAACACTGGACCAAAATGTCCCCGCGCGCGGGACGGAACGCCCCGGGTCGTCCCGGCGGCGCCCCCATCAGCTCGACATTCCGAGTGAAGCAGGGCCGGTACGAATGCTGCTGCCTACGGCTGGGATGCAACGAGGCGGCGTGATTCAGGTCGTGGTGGGCGGAGGCGGAGACGCGGTGCGCGCGGAGGTGCTGCGTGCGCTGAGCGCGCTCGGGTACGGGGCAGGCGCGCACGACCCCGAGGCGGTCCTCCTCGCGGGGTTCACCTCCATCGCGGATCAGGTCGAGCAGCTCCGGGTGCTGCGGCGGGAGCGTCCCGAGATGCCGGTCCTCGCGCTGCGCGACCCGGGTGACGCGCGCGGGGTGATGCAGCTCATGGGCGAGGGGGCGTACGACTGTCTGCCGTGGCCCGTCGATGTGCCCCGGCTTGGTCACAGCCTGCGGCGCGCGACGGAGTGGCGGCGCCTCGCGGTGGAGAACCAGTCCCTGCGGCAGAGCGCCACGGCCCCGCGGCCGCTGCGCGAC
>JBILLI010000868.1:0-3141 GCA_044376155.1 Polyangiales bacterium | reverse complement strand
GATGCGGTCAAGCCGCTCGTCCGGTGGTGTGGCAGGGGTCGGCTCCTCCCTCGGGGAGGGGCCGCCCCTATGCCGATCAGACACCGGGTTCAGCCCGCACAGGCCCGAAGGGCCGACCGGGCGGGCGGAGCCGGCGGCACGAACACCGCGCCTCCTCCTGCCCCTGAAGGTTCCGGGCAACGCCAAGGCGTCGGAGGGCGCGGGGCTCAGGGCGCGAGCGTCTTCGCGGCGCGCAGCAGCGCGGCGGCGAGATCCTTGAACTGCCGCGCCTCGACCCGCCCGAAGGACCAGCGGTCCCCGCTGCGCGACAGGGCCACGTTCGCCAGCCCGCTGCGGGAGAACGCCGCGCGCACGGCGAGCACCTCGGGCGCCTCCTTCGGCGGCTTCGCGGCGCGCCCCTTCGCCGCGCGCGCGGCGTCGCGCATCTGGTCGGAGGTCAGCGCCGAGAAGGGGTGATCCTTGCGGGCGAGGGTGACCCGGATGCGGTCGGGGTTCAGCGCCGCGGTGGGCAGCGCGCCGTCGTGGCGTGCTTCGAGGTAGTCGAGCAGCAGCGCGAGGCGGGTGACCCCGTGCTTCTTCTCGTCGTCGGGGCCGAAGTGTCGGGCCACGCGCACGTAGTCGCGCACGGTCTCCAGCTTCATCCCCGGGAGCACCGCGTCGACGAAGCCCTGCGCGGTCTTGTATCCGCCCGCGAGGTACAGCGGCGGCTCCGCGTCGAGGATCGCCCCGAGGGACTCGTACGCCGCGTCCCACTTCGCGAGCTGGTCCCCGTGCGCCGCGCGAAACGCCGCGAGGTGCTTCGCGAAGCGCGCCCGCATCGCCGCGCTCACCAGGGGCTTCGCCGCGGGGACCCGGGGCGCCGTGGCCCGCTTCGGCGCGCTCTTCTTCTTCACCGCCACCATGCGCCGACTCTACAAGCAGCGCGCGTTCGCGCACCACCGTGACGCGCTGGCGCGCTGACGCGCCTCCGTGCGCACGGCGCTCGAACCCCGTGCGCACGGAGCTCGAACCCCGTGCGCACAGAGCTCGCGACCTTGGTCCGCCGCTGTCGTAGCGTGCGCGCCAGAGGTGCTTGCATGTCTGACGACCCCATCCCTGACTGGCATGACCTGGGCGACGCGACGGAGCTCGCGCAGACGCCCCTGCACGAGCGCAAGGTCGGTCGCACGCGCCTCGCGGTGTCGTTCCTCGATGGCGTCTTCGGCGTGGTGTCAGGGGTGTGCAACCACGTGGGCGGCCCGCTGGGGCAGGGGAGGGTCGACGAGAAGGGCTTCGTGACCTGTCCGTGGCACGGGTGGAAGTTCCATCACCTCACCGGCATCGGGGAGCCCGGCTTCGAAGAGGACCGCGTGCCCTCGTACACCACGAAGGTCGAGGGCGGACGACTGTGGGTCGACCTCGCGAGCGCCACGGCGCGCCGCAAGAAGCCTCACGCGCCGCATCCCCTGGTGCAGATCCGTCGACGCGGCGAGCCCGGCGGCCCCGCGAAGGACGCGCCCCGTCGCGTGCTCGGGATCTCCACCACGCAGATGGACCCCCAGAACCCCCGCGTCAGCACCTCGGAGATGCTGCTCGAGGTGGCCCTCGCCCACGCGGCCGCGGGCGGCGCCGAGACGCAGATGATCCGCGTGCGGGAGCTGAGCTTTCGCCACTGCGAGGGCTACTACTCCAAGAGCGCGCAGGCCTGCACCTGGCCCTGCTCCATCACCCAGATGGACCCCGCCGACCAGATGGACCGCGTCTACGAGGGCGTGGTCGCGTGGGCCGACGTGATCCTCGTGGCGACGCCGATCCGCTGGGGCGCGGCGAGCTCGCTCTACTTCAAGATGGCCGAGCGGATGAACTGCATCCAGAACCAGATCACCCTGGCCGACAAGGTGCTCATGCAGAACAAGGTCGCGGCCTTCATCGTCACCGGCGGGCAGGACAACATCCAGGCCGTGGTGGGGCAGATGCTCACGTTCTTCGGCGAGCTGGGCTGCGCCTTCCCGCAGTTCCCCTTCGTCGGTCACTCCCGGGGGTGGAGCGCCGAGGACATGGAGAACAACGTGGGCTACGTCGCGCGCAGCGAGTCTCTGCGCGAGGGCACCCGCGGGCTGGTCGACCGCGCGCTCTCGCTCTCGAACGCGCTCCAGGGCAGCGAGGCGTGCGCCGCGGAGCTCGCCCGCGGCGGGCGCAAGGCCCACGCGCTGACCGACCGCCGCACCCGCGAGTGAGCCGCTACCCCTTCACCACGATCATGGGCTCGAGCCGCGCGACGCGCTTCGCCACGCCCGCGCGCTCGATGACCCGCACCACATCGGCGACATCTTTGTAGGCGTCGGGCATCTCCTCGACCACCGCGTTTACGCTCGCGGCGCGCAGCGCGATGCCCTTCTCCTTGAGCGACTTCACCACCTGCGAGCCCGTGCTGCGCTGCTTCGCGTCGGAGCGCGAGAGCAACCGCCCGGCGCCGTGGCAGGCGCTGCCGAAGGTCTCGTCCATCGCGCCCTGGAGCCCCGCGAGCACGTAGGAGTAGCGCCCCATGTCACCCGGGATGATCACCGGCTGCCCGGTGTGCTGGTACCGCTCGGGCAGCGAGGGATGGCCCGGACCAAACGCCCGCGTCGCGCCCTTGCGGTGCACGCAGAGCTTCTTGCGGCGGCCGTCGACGAGGTGCTCCTCGTACTTCGCGATGTTGTGGCAGACGTCGTAGAGCAGCGAGGCGCCGAGGCTCTGCCGGCTGCGCCCGAGGGTCTTCGCCAGGGCGTTGAGCGCGCGGTGCGCGATGAGCGCGCGGTTCGCGAAGGCGAAGTTCGCCGCCGCGGCCATCACGCGGAGGTAACGGTCGGCGTCGACGCTGCCCAGCGGGGCGCACGCGAGCTGCTTGTCGACGAGCGTGTAGCCCTCGCGCTTCGCGGACTTCATCATCGCCGGGAGGGTCTCTTCGCACACCGCGTGGCCGAGCCCGCGCGAGCCCGAGTGCACCAGCATCGTGACGCCGCCCTCGACGAGCCCGAAGGCCTCGGCGAGCGCGGGGTCGTAGACCTCGGCGACGCGGTCGAGTTCGAGGAAGTGGTTGCCCGAGCCCAGCGTGCCGAGCTGCGGCAGTCCCCGTTCGCGCGCGCGCTTCGAGACCAGGTCGGGCTCGGCGTCGGCGAT
>JBILLI010000182.1:0-11668 GCA_044376155.1 Polyangiales bacterium | reverse complement strand
GCTGGAGGCGTGTGACCCGCGGGACGTGTGGTGGGTGTGCGAGGCGTCGAGCGCGGGGCCGGTGTACCTCCTGCCCACGCGGGAGTGGGTCTCGGCGCTCGCGGCGTACGTGCGCGCGCTCGCGCCGCGGAGCGTGCTGGAGGTGGGCGCGGGCGACGGGTTCCTCGCCGCGTGCCTCGCCGCGGCCGTGCCCGAGGTGCCGGTGGTCGCGACCGACAGCTTCGCGTGGCGGCGCCCCGCGGCGCGCATGAGCGAGGCCGACCGCGCGGCGTACCCCGCGGTGGCCTTCGCGGGGATCTCGCCGCTTCACCCCGTGGAGAAGCTGGCCGCGGTGACCGCGGTGGCGCGGCACCAGCCCGACCTGGTGATCGTGTGCTGGCCGCCGCCGGGCGCGCTGGTGGAGCGGGTGATTCGCGCGCCCTGCGGGGTGGTGCTGGAGATCGGCGTCGAGGGTGACGTCACGGGCGACGCCGCGCGCACCTGGCGCTACGAGAAGGACTTTCTCGACGGCCCGCTGCAAGACCTCGCGCTGTGCCGCCTCGACGCGCGCCCAGGGGAGGGCCGCGCGACGCGCGTGACGGCGTACTACGGACGCCTGCACCCGGCGCACGGCCGCACGGATGGGTGAGGGGAGAAAGGGCCCCGGGCGTTCACCCGGGGCGCGAGGTCAGCGGCAGCCGGCGGCCCAGAGCACCGCGTTGGTGAAGAGCCGGGTGGTGTTCGCGTCGCTGGTCCAGACCGCGGTGGAGCCGCCGTTGGTCCAGTTGGCGGCCATGGAGATCTGCGCCACGCGGCCCGCGGGCGAGGTGCGCACGGCGACGCCGATGGTGGTCTGCGGCGAGGTGGCGATCTGCGTGCCGCCGTTCACCAGCGTGCCTGAGATGTTCCCGCCGTTGGTGCCGAGGGTCGCGAAGGTGCCGGGCAGGCCCTGCCAGATCGGGTGCGACACCGTGTTGGTGTACTGCAGCGCCGCGGAGGTGCCGCTGCTGCGGGTGAACAGCAGCAGGTTCGCGAGGTTCGTCCAGCGGTTGTTCAGGCGGTGGTACGCCGCCCACTCGCTGAGCACCACGCCGCGGCCGGCGGCCTGCGCCGTCGCGATGGCGGCCTGCCCCGCGAGGGGCATCTCGTTGTCGAAGCGGTTGCCGACGATGGGCACGATCACCCCGAAGTTCGTCGCCGCGGGGGTGCCCGTGTAGTTGATCACCCCGTCGGCGATGAGCGTGGGGTTCAGGCCCGCGGCGCGGAGGGCGTCGGCGAACTGCCGGTCCATGGTGCTCTGGTCGGAGCCGAGCACGAGCACGTTGACGTTGCAGGTCTGGCAGGCGCCGTTGACGCAGGTGCCCGCGCAGACGTTGCCGCAGGCGCCGCAGTTCGCGTTGCTGCTGCGCAGGTCGGTCTCGCAGCCGTTGCCCGCGTTGCTGTCGCAGTTGCCGAAGCCCGTGCTGCACACGAGCTGACACGCGCCGCCCACGCACGCCGCGGTGGCCTGCGCGCCCGAGGGGCACGCGTTGCCGCAGCGACCGCAGTGGTTCACGTCGCTGGCCGGGGTGACGCACACGCCGCCGCAGGTGAGCTGCCCCGCGCCGCAGACGCCCGCGCAGGCGCCGTTCACGCAGACCTGCCCGGAGCTGCACGCGCGGCCGCAGGCGTTGCAGTTCGCCGGGTCGTTCTGGAGGTTCACGCAGGCGCTGCCGCAGGCGGTGAGCCCGCTGCCGCAGGAGAGGGTGCAGACCCCGTTGGTGCAGATCTGCCCGGCGCCGCAGGCGCGGCTGCAGGCGCCGCAGTGGGCGCGGTCGGTCTGGGTGTCACGGCAGACGCCGCTGCACGCGGTGAGCCCGCTGGCGCAGGAGATGGTGCACATACCGCCCGCGCAGATCTCGCCCGGCGCGCAGGCGCGGTTGCAGGCGTTGCAGTGGTTGCGGTCGGTCTGCAGGTCGCGGCAGGCGCCGCCGCACTCGGTGAGCCCGCTGGCGCACGAGGTCACGCAGGCGCCGCCGAGGCACACCTGGCCGCTGGCGCAGGCGCGGTTGCAGCCGCCGCAGTGGGCGCGGTCGGTCTGGGTGTCGCGGCAGCTGCCCGCGCACGGGGTCTGCTGCGGGGTGCAGGTGAGTTCACAGCGCCCCGCGTTGCAGATCTCGCCCTGGGCGCAGGCGCGGCCGCACATGCCGCAGTGGGCGCGGTCGGTCTGGATGTCGCGGCACACGCCCGCGCAGGTGGTGAGGCCCGCGCCGCAGGAGACCGTGCAGGTCCCCGCGTTGCAGATCTCGCCCTGGGCGCAGGCGCGGCCGCACATGCCGCAGTGGGCGCGGTCGGTCTGGATGTCGCGGCACACGTCGGAGCAGCTCGTGAGGCCCGCGCCGCAGCTCACCTGGCAGGTGCCGCTGGAGCACACCTGCCCCGGGGCGCAGGCGCGTCCGCAGGCGCCGCAGTGGGCGCGGTCGGAGGCGAGGTCGCGGCAGACGCCGTCGCAGTCCGCGAGGCCCGCGCCGCACGAGACGACGCAGGCGCCGCGGGCGCAGACCTGTCCGGCGCCGCAGGCGGTGCCGCACGTGCCGCAGTTGGTGCGGTCGTTCTGCAGGTCGCGGCAGGCGCCGTCGCAGTTGGTGGTGCCCGCGGCGCACGAGACCCGGCACATCCCGCCGGAGCAGAGCTGCCCTGCGGGGCACGCGTTGCCGCACATGCCGCAGTGGTTGCTGTCGGTCTGCAGGTCGCGGCACGAGCCGCCGCAGGTGGTCTGGCCGCCCGCGCAGGAGAGCTCGCAGCTGCCCATGCTGCACACCTCACCCGCGGCGCACGCGCGACCGCAGCCGCCGCAGTGCGCGCGGTCGGACTGCAGGTCCCGGCACACCCCGGCGCACTCGGTGGTGCCCGCGCCGCAGGTCACCCGGCACGCCCCCTGGGAGCAGAGCTGCCCCGCGGGGCACGCGCGTCCGCAGGCGCCGCAGTGGGCGTTGTCAGCGTCGGTGTCGCGGCAGCTCCCGTTGCAGTTCGTGAGCCCGAGGCCGCAGCTCACCTGGCACACGCCGTCGGTGCAGGCCTGGCCCGCGGGGCACGCGTTGCCGCACATGCCGCAGTTCACGCGGTCGGTCTGCAGGTCGCGGCACACTCCGCCGCACGCGGTCTGCCCCTGCAGGCACGACACCACGCAGCGGCCGGCCTCGCAGACGTTGCCCGCGGGGCACGCGACGCCGCACATGCCGCAGTTCAGCCGGTCGGTCTGGAGGTCGGCGCAGAAGTCGCCGGCCCCGCCGTCGCTCACGCCCGCGTCGCCGCCGCCGCAGCGCGCGAGGCGGGCGCCGCACTCGAGCTGACACCGGCCCTCGGCGCACACGACGCCCTGGGCGCAGGTGTTGCCGCAGGCGCCGCAGTTCGCCCGGTCGACGCGCGTCGAGACGCAGAGCCCGCCGCACTCGACCTGCCCCATGGGGCACGCGATGGCGCAGCGGCCCATGGCGCAGACCTGCCCGCCGGGGCAGCGCGTGCCGCAGGCGCCGCAGTGGTCGCGGTCGGTCATGGGGTCGACGCAGGCGCCGCTGCACGCGGTCTGCGGCGACGCGCACATCGGACCGCTGTCGACGATGTCCATCCCGCCGCCGCCGTCGGCGGCCGAGCCGACCACCGAGCTGCTGGTGCATCCAGCGCCCCCGGCGGTGAACGCTGCGAACAGCAGCACAAGCCAGTTGGATTTCACAAGAGACCTCACCTTCAAGGCGCCGGTGGCCCCGCTGCCACCGCGCACGTCGCGACGCTACAACGACTCGCACGCGGAGGCTGACTTTGCGGGGAGCGCGGAGACCCCCACGCCGCGGGTCGGTCCGGGGAGCGGGTTGCGCGGAGGGCGAGAAGGGGCGTAGATCTCCGGCGCGATGCGAAGGAGCAAGACGGCATGGTGGTCCGCGCTGCTCGGCGTGGTGCTCTCCTGCGCCACCGCGCAGGCCAACCCCCCGCGGCGGCACGCGCGGCGCACCCCGGCGGGGGCGATGCGGGCGGCGATCCAGCGGTGGCACGACGCGAGCGCGACCCCCGCGCCGCAGCCGCTGCCTGACGGCCGTATGGTGCTGCGCCTGCGCTCCATCAATGGACTGGGCGTGGCCGAGGCGACGCCCCTGCGCGCCGACGGGGGCTTCGACGCCGCGGGCCGCGACGCCCTCTCGCGGGTGCTCGGTGACCCTCGGGCGGAGCGCCACATCGCCATGGACGCGCGCCTGCTCGACGTGATCTACCAGCTCGCGCAGCGCTTTCACGTGGGGCAGGTGAACGTGATCTCGGGCTACCGCGCGAACGCGCGGCGGTCGAACCACACGCTCGGTCGCGCGGCCGACATCGCGCTGCCCGGGGTGAGCGACGAGGCGGTGGCGCGCTTCGCGCGGGAGATCGGCTTCCTCGGCGTGGGGGTGTATCCGCGCTCGGGCTTCGTGCACGTCGACGTGCGCACCCGGAGCTTCTTCTGGGTCGAGGGCCGCGCCCGCCGCACCCGCGGCCGCCGCGCGCGCGGGGGCATTCGCGAGGTGCTCGGCGACGTCGCCCGGCGCGCCGACGAGGCCGCGCGGGCGCGTGGGGTGCGCCCGTTGGGGGGCGCCGCCGAGGGCGCGACCGACGCGACCGACGACGACGACAACGAGTGAGCGCATGCGCGTTGCGCGCGCCGCGGGGACGGGCGTAGACCTGTCGCCACGATGAGTGATCCCGAGGTCGAAGCCCTCGCCCGCGCGGGTGAGCTGGACCAGGCCGCGGCCCTCGCGGTGGCGCGCGGTGACCTGCGCCGGGGCGCGCGCCTCATGGCCGCGGGCGGGCGCGTCGCGGAGGGGGTGATCCACGCGCTGCAGGCGCAGGACTGGCGTCTCGCCACGGAGCTCGCCCTCGACGGCGCCGACGAGCGCGTGGTGGAGGCCCTCTGCGACGAGCTCGCGAAGGACCCCGCCCGCGCGGTGGTGGGCGCGGCGCAGGCGAAGCTCGTGCGGCGCGACGACGTCGCCGCGCGGCTGCTGGAGCCCACCGACCCGTTGGAGGCCGCGGCGTGCTGGACCGCCCGGGGCGAGCACGCGAACGCCGCGCGCTGCCTCGTGGCCGCGGGACGTCTCGACGAGGCCCGCGCCGCGCTGGAGAACCACCTCGGGGTGCACCCCGAAGACGCCGCCGCGGCGGTGACCCTGGCGACCCTGCGGGCGCGGCGCGGAGACGACGCCGGGGCCGCGCGGGCGTTGCAGTCGGCGGTGAAGACCGACGCGGGCGATGACGCCGTGGCGATGCTGGTGTGCGCCCTCGCGCGACTGGGCATGGACCACGGGGCGCGGCGGTGGATCCGCGTGCTGCGCGACCGCGACGTGGCCTTTCCCACCGAGCCCGGGGACTACGCCGACCGGCTGCCCCGCGCCGAGGGCGCCGAGACGCGCTACGCGGGGCGGTACCGGGTGATCCGGGAGGTCGGGTCGGGGGCGACGGGGCGGGTGCTCCAGGCCGTGGACGAGCTCACGGGCGATACCGTGGCGCTGAAGGTGCTGTCGATGAGCGACGACCGCAGCGCGGCCTTCGGGCGCTTCCTCCGCGAGGCCGAGCTCGCGCGGTCGGTGGATCACCCCGCGGTGGTGCGCATGCGCGCGCTGGACCCCGAGGGGCCGTGCATCGTCTACGACTGGATGCCCGGCGGCACCCTCGCCGAGCGCATGGGCGAGCTCACCCTGCCCGCGGTGCACCACATCACCCTGCGGCTCCTCGCGGCCCTGGAAATGTTGCACCGCAACGGGGTGGTGCACCGCGACGTGAAGCCCTCCAACGTGCTCTTCGACGCCGCGGGGCAGGCCCGGCTCTCGGACCTCGGCGCCGCGCACCTCGGCGACCTCGGCGCGACGGTCACGGGCGGCCTCGTGGGGTCGCTCCCGTACATGGCCCCGGAGCAGATCACCGGCGGCGCGGTGCAGGCGAGCACCGACCTGTATGCGCTGGGGTGTATGCTCTTCGAGATGCTCACGGGCGCGACGCCCTTCGCGGGCCCCGACTACGTCGCGCAGCACCTCGGCGACCCCGCGCCGCGGGTGAGCGAGGCGCGGCCGGGCTTCCCCACGGCCTTCGACGACGCGCTGAACGCGTTGCTGCACAAGGACCCCGACGCGCGACCGGCCGACGTCCCCAGCGCCCGCGCGCTGCTGGCGTCGCTGCCGTGGGACGAGCCCGACCTCGACGCGCGCGCGCCGCGGCGGGCCGCGCGGGAGGAGGCGCGGGAGGAGTCTCCCGAGAGCGCACGACTGCTCCCCACGGAGCGCGCGGGCCTCTGGCGCGACCAGCGCATGGGACGGCTCATCGAGCGCGTGTCGCTCCCGCGGGCGCAGCGCGTGCGGGCGCAGCGTTGGGCGCAGGTGGGCGCGACGGCGCTGCAGAGCCTGCACGCGCTCCACGAAGACGGCGACGACGACATGCTCTGGCTCGAGCCCCTGGGCGAGTGCCGCGCGCTGCGAGACTTCGACCCCGCGCTCCGTGCGCCCGCAGAGACCGCGCTGCGGCAGTGGGCGCGCGGGGGGGCGGTCTCCGACGCGGTGCTCGCGGCGGAGTCAGACGGCGTGCTGGTGGTGTCGCTCGCGAGCGCGCTCGCGCTCGTCGCGGGATAGTCCGCGCGCTCAGGGGGTGCGCGCGCAGCGGCCGAGCGTGCAGGTGTACCCCTCGCAGCACTCCCGGGAGCTGTCGCAGCGGTAGTTGCTGCCGCACCCGAGGTCGCGCCGGCAGCTCCCCTGGGAGCACACCCTGAGGCAGCAGTCGCCCGCCGAGGAGCAGCCCGTCGAGCTCTGCGGCGAGCACGCGATGCTCCACCGGCAGTCAGCGTCGCCGGGGGCGGGATCGGGGAGGGGGCCGTTGCCCGCGCGGGGCGTGCAGGCCGCGAGCAGCGTGAGCAGCGCCATCGCGGGCAGGGTCGTGGAGCGCCTCAGCATCGCGACCGTCGTAGGCCCTCGCGGCGAAGCGCGGCCACTTAGAACTCCGCGCGCAGTGTGTCCTAAGCGCCGCGTCGCAGCGTGGTGGTGTGGTCGTCGTCGAGTTCGACCACGGAGAGCGCAGGGGCGAGCGCGTAGCCGTCCTCATCGCGGCGCAGGTGCGCGCGCAGGCCGAGGTCGCGCAGCGCGTTCAGCGCGACGTGCAGGCGGTTGCGCGCCACCGCGGGGGTCATGCGCTCGCCCGGCCACCCCGCGGCCAGCAGCGCGGCGACCGGGAGCGCGACGCCGCGTTGGTGCGCGTCGATCAGCGCGAGCAGCAGCAGCCACGCGGTGCGGCGGCGCGCGCAGTTCACCCGCACGCGCCCCGGCGGGCGAAACCACCGCGCGCGGCGCGAGAGCACCAGCGCATCGTGCGGCGGCGCGTCTGGCGACGGCACCTCCGTCGCGGTCACCCCCGCGCAGAGCCGCCGCGCGAGGGTCAGCTCCAGCGCGTCGTCGTCGCGGGGTTCCTGGGGCGGCAGCGGCGCACCCCGGCGGCGCGCGGGGAGCGTCGAGAGCAGCGTGAGGACCTCGCGGAGCGTCTCCGACCCACCCGTGCGCGCGGCGCGGTCGCCCAGCGCGCGGGCGAGGTGCTCGGCGCCCTCGGCGTCGCGCCCGTGGGCCCACGCGTGCGCGGCGAGGAGCCCGGCCGCGAGCGCTGCGTAGGGGGCGTTGCCGATGCGTCGGAGCTGCTGCTCGGCCTCGGTGAGGCACGCCGCGGCGCGGTCGTCGCCGAGGCACGCGCGCACCCCGCCGAGGTACACCTCGAACACCGCCGCCGCGCGCGCGTTGCCCGCGAGGTGCAGGGTCGCCGCGCCCGCCGCGAGGTGCGCCGCGCCCGCCGCGAGGTCGCCCTGCGCCGCGTCGAGCATGCCGAGCTGGCAGCGCACCGCCCCGCCGAGGCCTCGCCGCGGGATCGCCGCGTAGAGGGCCTGCGCGTCGGCGAGCACGGTCCGCGCCTCGGCGCGTCGACCGAGGGTGAGCAGCGCGACGCCGAGGTTGCCTCGGGTCTGCGCGGCGAGCCGACGGTACCCCGCCGCGTCGAGGGTCACCAGCGCGCGGGTGTAGCAGCGCACGGCCTCGTCGAGGGCGTCGAGCTCGCAGAGGGCGTTGCCGAGGTTGCTCCACACGCCGCCCAGGATCCGCGGGTCGGCGGCGGCGCCGGGGTCGTCGCAGAGCGTCGTGAGGGCGTCGCGCGCGCGGGCGAAGTCTCCCGCGGCGCCCATCACGATGGCCTGGTGGAGGCGCGCGCGGGCGACCAGCGGCGCATCTCCCCGTGCCATCGCCATCGTGAGGGAGCGCCCGTGGTCGGCGCGGGCGTCGTCGCTGCGCCCGCACCGCTGCTGGATCACCCCGCGCGCGTCGAGCACCGCGGCCAGCGTCGACGGCGCGGTCCCAGAGCGATCGGCCAGGGCCACGGCCGCGTCGAAGCGTTCGAGCAGGACGTCGGTGGGCGCGCGCAGCTCCTTCAGGGCGAGGCACGCGGCCAGCGCGTCGTCAGCGTCGCCGCGGGCGAGCGCGCGGTCGAGCACGGCGTCGAGGTCGTCCTGCCAGAGGAGGAGCGCGCGCACGGCCGCGTCGCCGTCGCGCAGGTCGAGCGCGCGCCGGAGCCGCGCGGCCTCATCGAGCACCCGACGGGTGTGACGGACCTCCGCGTCACCCGCCTCCCCCGACGCGTCGAGGCGCTCTCGCAGGCAGGCCCGCACGAAGGTGAACGCGTCGAGGCGATCACGCTCCATCGCGCTGTGGCGCAGCACGTTCTGCTCCACGAGGGCCTGCACCGCGGCGAACACCGGCGCCGCGTCGGCCGCGTCGGGCGGCGCCACGGCCTCGATGTCGTCGAGGGAGAAGGTCCCGCGAAAGACCCCGCAGCGTGCGGCCACGCGCTGCGCCGCGGGGGGGAGGAGGTCCCACGAGGCGACGAAGGTCGCGCGCAGGCTGCGGTGCCGCGGCGGCGCGCCCGGGGCGTCGTCGGAGAGCAGCGGGAGCAGCGCGTGCAGCCGCGACGACACCGCCCCTACCCCCAGGGCGGCCACGCGGGGCGCGGCCAGCTCGATGGCGAGGGCGACGCCTTCGAGGGCGCGCAACAGGGCGTCGGTCGCGTCGCGCGGGTCGTCCTCGGGGCGCCAGTCGGGGCGGCGCGCCCGCACCCGCGCGCGCAGCAGCCGCTCGGCCTCGCTGGGCGCGTCGGGGGCGGCGTCGAGGCCCAGCGGCGGCACAAGGAACACCCGCTCCCCCGGCACGCCCGTCGTCACCCGCGACGTGACCAGCGCCCGCGCCCGCGGCGCCGCGGCGAGCAGGGGGGGCAGCGCCTGCGCGAGGGCGTCGGCGCAGCCCTCGGCCTCGTCGACGAAGAGCACGCAGTCGCCCAGCGAATCGAGGGCGGGCCCGAGGCGCGTGCGCGCGGCGTCGACGGGCAGCGCGAGGGCCTCGGCGATGACCTGCTCGACGTCGTCGCGGGTGCGCGCCCCGCCCAGCGCGCAGCGCAGGGTCAGCGCGGGGGGCGTGCGCGCGAGGTGCTCCTGCGCGAGCCGGGTCTTGCCGATGCCGCCGACCCCCACGAGCACCCGCACGCGCGCGGGGTCGCGCGCGAGGTCCTGGAGCAGGACGTCGCGTCCCACGAAGTCGGGGGCAGGGTCAGGGCTCGGGCACATCGGGGCAGGCATCGCGGGGGGCGCGAGAACGTAACGCCGCGGTGCGCGCCCCACCACGGGCGCCGGTCCGTCGACCACCCCCCCTGCGCAGGGGTCGCGCGCACGTGGGACGCGGTCGCGCCGCGACGACGCGACGCGCGGGCCGGTCCCGTCGCACCCACTTAGGAATCATCGCTCCCCACCTTCTAAGTCGCCGTCGAAGCGCGCGACGCCCGAGGGTGGGTCCGCGCTCCGACGACGTGCGGAGCCAGGAGGTTCCCATGGTGTCTGGTGGTTGGATCCGTTCTGCGTGGCTCGTGACATCGGTGATCGTGCTCGGCGCCTGCAAGGACCCTGCGCCCCCACCGGCGTCAACGCCCGCGCCGGCAGCCGCTCCGACGCCCGCCCCCACCCCCGCCCCGGCGCCCGCGGTCGCTCCGACACCCGCCCCGGCGCCCGCGGCGGCGGCGGGCTGCACGGCGCTGCAGGCGTGCTGCACGGCCATTGGCAACAGCCTCGGCGGCGGCACCCAACGAGACTGTCAGGCCGGGCTGGTGGGCAACGTCGACGCCACCTGCCGTGCGAAGCTCGTCGAGCTGCGGACCATGGCGACCAACGTGGGCGCCGACCTGCCCGCGCCCTGCCTCTGATCGTTCGCGCTCCAACGACTGTACCCGCGCGCGACCGCCGTGCGAGGCTCCCGCCCCGGGAGAGAGCGCACATGGCGAAGGCACCGAAGGCACCGGGCGCGAACGGCAAGAGCGACGTCACCGACGTGATCACGCGGCTGGAGGCCGCCCTGCCCGCGGTGGGAGACGGCTACTGGCGGGCGCACGTGGTGACCCGCAGCGTGGGTCCCGTCGCGCGCTTCGCGGGCGAGGCCCGCGCGCGGTCGCTGCTCTCGCTGCTCGGCGACATCGAGGTCTTCCTCGCCCCGGCGCTCGGCGCGCTCGGCGAGGCGCTCGGTCGTCGCGGCGACCTCGACGCCGCCGCGCGCGCGCTCGCCGAGGCCGAGGCGCTCCTCACCAGCGGTCGCATCGACGGCGAGGACGGCACCCTCGGGTGGTGCGCGGTCGCGCGGTCGCGCCACGCCCTCGGCGACGCCGCCGCCTGCGACGCCGCCCTCGACGCCGCGCGGGCCTGCGCGAAGCGGGAGAAGAGCAACCCCACGCAGCCCTGGCCGCACCTCGCGATGGCCTTCGCCGACACCGGCCGGGCCGACGCGCTGCTCGCGCAGCTCCGCAAGCTCCCGGCGCGCGAGAGCGTCTCGTTCGAGCTCGAGACGGCCACGCGCCGCACGATCGCGCGGGCCGTGACCGAGGGCGACGACGAGACCTTCGCGCGCTACCTCACGCGGCTTCAAGATCACAACGGGTTCGTGGTCTCCCTGGGGCTGCAGGAGGGCGCCGCCGGGGCCCTGCGCGCGGGTCGCGGCGAGGCCCTCGCGTCCATCGTGGCGCGCTTCGCGGCGCACCCCTCCTACGGCGGATACGCCGGCGCCCACGTCGCCCGGCAGGCCGCGTGGCACGGCGACGTCGCGCTGGCCCTGCGCCTCGCGCACGCCGTCCAGCAGCGCTACCCCCACCACTCCCCGGAGCTCGGCTACGCCCTCGGGGACCTCGGCGACGCCGCGGCCAGCGCGGAGGTCCTCGTGTCGTGTCCGTCGGCGCGGCCGTTCCCCGCGGCGACCCTCGACGATCTCGTGCCGCACCTGCGCACGCTGCACGCGCGCGACCCCGCGGCGGCGAAGGCGGCCTTCGAGGCCCACGAGTCCGCGGCGCAGACCGAGTCGGGCCTCGCGCAGGCGGAGCACCTCGCGGCCCTCGGGCTCGCGCGCGTCGCGACGGGCGAGGCGGCCTACGGCGAGGCGCTGTTCACGCAGGCGGTGACGGTGCTGCTGGGCGTCTCGAGGTCCGCGGGCGGGTACGCGCGGGGAGATCTCGCGAAGCAGCTCGGGGCGCGCGGCGCGGCGGCGGGGTGCGCGGCGCCGGTCCTCACGCTGCTGCGCAAGAGCACGTCGAAGTACGAGAAGCAGCTCATCGCCCGCGCCCTCGCGGGGACCTACGGGCGCGCGGG
>JBILLI010000867.1:0-3157 GCA_044376155.1 Polyangiales bacterium | reverse complement strand
AACGGCCCGCTGCGGGTGGAGGGCAACGTCGAGATCTGCGCCGGCACCGGCCGCACCGTCGCGCGGGTCACCCAGGCGCGGCTCTGCCGCTGCGGCCACTCGCAGACCAGGCCCTTCTGCGACCTCTCGCACGTCGCCGCGGGCTTCGAGGCCGACGGGGAGTAAGCCCCGCCGCGCGCCGCCCGCGCGTCCCGCCACCGCCGGTGCGCGGCGCGTCCTCGCGACGCCCGAGCCTCCTGAGTTTCTACAGTCGCGCGCCGTCGGGCCGTCCATGCCGTCTGGAGTTGCACCGCGCATGTACGGGATGGTCAACAAGGCCGTGGAGTGCCTCGTGGTCGAGCGCTTCGGCGGCGAGGTCTGGTCGCGCATCCAGGCGCGCGCGGAGGTCGGTGAAGACTTCGCCGTGCGCATGCAGGCGTACCCCGATGCGATGACCTATCGCCTCGTCGCCGCCGCCTCGGAGGAGCTGAAGCTCCCCGCGGAGACCGTGCTCGAGGTCTTCGGGGAGTACTGGGTGGAGTTCGCCGCGCGCGACGGGTTCGCGTCGCTGCTGGAGCCCGCGGGGCAGACCTTCGCGGGCTTTCTCGCGCAGCTCGACGCGATGCACACCCGCATCGCGCTGCAGATGCCCGCGCTGCGACCGCCGTCGTTTCACTGCGAGGTGATGCCCGACGGACGGCTCCGGCTCTCGTACTGGTCCGAGCGCGAGGGCCTGGCGCCGATGGTGAAGGGGCTGCTCCGGGGGCTCGCGCGTCGCTTCGCCGTCGAGGTCGCGCTGGAGCACACCGTGCGCCGCAGCGACGGCGCGGACCACGACGAGTTCCTGCTGCGGGTGGAGGCACTCGCGCGTGCGGCTTGAGCCCGAACAGCTCCGCCGGGTCTTTCCGTTTCACCTCGCGATCGAGTCATCGGGCCGCATCGCGCAGGTGGGAGACTCCCTGCGACGCCTCGTCGCCGAGGAGCTCGTCGGCACCCGCTGGAGCGATTGGCTCAAGGTGCTCCGCCCCCTCGGCGTCGACAGCCTCGACGCCGCCCTCGCGCGCGGCGGCACGCTCGTGGTGTGCGCGTGGATCCCCACCGGGATGCGCCTGCGCGGCCAGTTCGTGCGCTGCGGCGAGGGCGCGCTCTTTCTCGGCACCCCGTGGCTCGACGGCCTCGACGACCTCGCCCGCTACGGCCTGACGCTGGCCGACTTCTCCGCCGCCGACGGCACGCAGGACCTCCTCCTGCTCGTGCAGACCAAGGAGTCTGCCCTCGCCGACGCCGCCCGCCTCGCGGTCTCGCTGCGCGCCGCGAAGGACGCCGCCGAGGCCGCCGACCGCGCCAAGTCCCTCTTCCTCGCCAACATGAGCCACGAGATCCGCACGCCGCTGAACGGCGTCCTCGGGATGCTCTCGCTCATGATCGAAGAGGACCTCTCGCCGCCGCAGCGCGAGCGCGCCGAGACCGCGGCCCGCAGCGCGGAGTCGCTGCTGGCCATCGTCAACGACATCCTCGACACCTCGAAGATCGAGGCCGGGATGCTCACCCTCGAGCAGGTCGACTTCGACCTCGCGGTGCTGCTCCGCGACGTCGTCGCCTCCCACAGCCCCGGCGCCTCCCGCCGCGGCCTCGCCCTCGGCCTGGAGCTCGCCGACGACCTCCCCCGTCGCGTGCGCTCGGACCCGACGCGCCTGCGGCAGATGCTCTCGAACCTGATCTCCAACGCGGTGAAGTTCACCGAGCGCGGGAGCGTGCGGGTCACCTGCGCGGTCGAGGCCGACGAGGGCGACGCGCTGCGCCTGCGGGTCAGCGTGCTCGACACCGGCGTCGGGGTCTCCGAGGCCATCGTCGCGCAGCTCTTTCAGCCCTTCGTGCAGGCCGACGCATCGACCACCCGTCGCTTCGGCGGCACGGGCCTCGGGCTGTCCATCGTGCGCAAGCTCGCGCGGCAGATGGGCGGCGACGCCGGGGCCACGGGGGTCGAAGGTGCCGGGAGCTCGTTCTGGTTCTCCCTGCGCGTGGGGCGCGCGGCGGTGAAGGCCCGCCCCCGACGGATGGCCACCGCGCCCTGCGTGATGCGCCGCGCACGTCCGCGGGTGCTGCTGGTCGAAGACAACGCCGTGAACCGCAAGGTCGCGATGCAGGCGCTGGCGCGGGCGGAGTGCGAGGTCGTGGAGGCCTGCGACGGGCGCGCGGCCGTCGAGGCCTGCGCCGCGCAGCGCTTCGACGTCGTGCTGATGGACTGCCACATGCCCGTGATGGATGGCGTCGAGGCCACCGTCGAGATCCGTCGGACCATCGCGCACCCTCCGCCCATCGTGGCCCTCACCGCCAACGCGCACGACGGCGACCGCGCGCGTTGCCTGGAGGCGGGCATGGTGGACTTTCTCTCCAAGCCCTTTCGCCTCAACGACCTGCGGGCGGTGGTCCGCCGGTGGGCCGACCGCGGCGTGTCGGTGTGACGGACCTCGACGGGGCCGACGTTGGTATCCTCCCCACCGCCGCGCATGACCGACAATCCCCTGTTCGCCATCCCCGACGATCCCGATCCCATCGCCGCGATGCGGGCGCTGCCCGCGCTCGCGGACCTGCCGCCCTGGGCGACGACCGGGGCCGATGACGCCATCGCGCGGTGGACGGCGTCGTGTGTCGTCGACGACCGCACCGCCGCCGCGCGGGCAGCGGAGGCCGCGGCCCTCGCCGTCGTGGATCGGTTGCCGCCCGACGCGGACGACAGCGTGGTCGACCGAGCGTGGGTCGACGCGCAGCTCGCCGTGGTCCGCGCGTGGATCGCAGACCCGACGCCGGCCCACCAGGAGCTCGCGCGCGCCTCCTTCGATCCGACGCGTCAGGCGCACGCCTGGAGCGACTTCGACCTCGTTGACGGCTGGGTCGCAGAGGCCGCGGATTTCGCGGTGCACACGGTCTGGTCCGGCGCCCTCGAAGGCTACGTGACGCCCCCCGCGCCCCGAGCCTGCGCGGCGCTCGCCGCGGTGTGCGCCGCGCGCGCCCTGACGAGCGACGGCGTCGATCCGAACGAAGCCGTGACCCGCGTCGCCCGCGCCGTCGCGCTCGCGCTGCGCGCCTAGTGTCGCGAGTCACAAGCCAGGTCCGGAATGCGAGCGGATCCGCGGCGCGCAGCGACGTTGCTCCTCCCTTGCGTGGCCCAGCCACG
>JBILLI010000866.1:0-3162 GCA_044376155.1 Polyangiales bacterium | reverse complement strand
CGAGGTGGGTCACCTCGTGCCCTTTCACCACGACCCCGGGCACGACGACGCCGCCCTCGACCAGCTCTTCGGCGAGGCCATCACCGACCTGCGCCCCCACTTTCGCGTCACCCCGGCCACCGAGGGGCTGGAGATCGAGCTGTAGGCGTTGGGGTGTCGTCGCGCTCGCGGGGAAGTGTGCACCTCCGCCAGCGCGCGCTAGCGTCACGACCGCCGTGATGAACGCTCGCACCCTCCTCGCCCTCACCGCCCTCGCCGCCTGCACGCCGCGCACAACGGGCAACATCATCCCGTTCCTCGACGGCGGAGACGACGCCGCGGCGTCCACCGACGCCATCGCCGCCGACACGCCGAAGACCCCGAGCGACGTCCCCGCCCCCGACGATCGCCCCACCGCGCAGGACGTCGTCGCGGCGGACCTCCCCGTGTCCACCGACGTGCCCGGGCCCACGGATGTCCCCGTGTCCACCGACGTCCCCGAGGTCACCGACGTCCCCATGGTGCCCGACGTCCCCGTGACCACCGACGTCCCGGTGGTGCCCGACGTCCCCGTGGCGCCCGACGTCCCGGTGACCACCGACGGCGGCGTGTCGTGCCGCAGCGACCGCGACTGCTCGGGCGCGGGCCAGGTCTGCGACACCGCGCGGATGGCCTGCGTGGACTGCATCCGCGACGTCGACTGCCTCGCGCCGAACACCGTGTGCCTCTCGAACCGCTGCGCGCCGCGCGTCGCCTGCACCACCTCGCGCATGTGCCCGGGGCAGGTCTGCGACACCGCGCGCATGCTCTGCGTCGACTGCCTCTCGCCCGTGGACTGCGCGCCGGGGCAGACGTGCCAGGCGGGCTCCTGCGTCACCGCGACGGGACCGTGCACCTCGAACACCCAGTGCCCCGGGCAGGTCTGCAACACCGCCTCGGGCCGCTGCGTCGCGTGCGTGAGCCCCTCCGACTGCCCCATGGGACAGACCTGCCGCGACAACGCCTGCGTGCCCACCGCGTGTGTGCCCGGCGCGGTGTCGTGCGCCAACGCCACCAGCGTGCGGCGGTGCTCCCTCGATGGGATGTCCGAGAGCGTCACGGCCTGCCCCGGGGCGCCGGGCGCCGAGGGCCGCTGCGCCTCGGGCGCGTGCACCGTCGCGTGCCTCGCGGGCTTCGGGGACTGCGACGGCAGCGCCACCAACGGCTGCGAGGTGAACCTCAACACCAGCGCCACCCACTGCGGGCGGTGCAACAACACCTGCGTGCCCGCGGGCGACGGCGGCGTCGCGGCGTGCAGCGCGGGGCGGTGCTCGCTCTCGTGCGCGAGCGGGCGCGGCGACTGCGACGGCAACGCCGTCAACGGCTGCGAGACCGACACCACCAACAACACCGCCCACTGCGGCGCGTGCGGAAACGTCTGCGGCGCAGGGCGATCGTGCGTGGCCGGGGCCTGCACGGTGATGCTCCGCGGGCTCGGCGGGAGCACGGGCTTCGGGCCCGACGTCAACTGCATGCAGCCCAGCGACGACGGCAGCTACCAGCGCGCGGTCGACGGCGGCACCGCGATCGCGTTCCCGATCCCGCTGGGCACGGCCTTCGGCCCGGGGCTGAACTACTACGGCACCCCCTACACAACCTTCTTCGTCAACACGAACGGGAACATCTCCTTCGGGCAGGCCCTCTCGACCTTCACCCCGGCGGCGTTTCCCTCGGCGACACAGCCGATCATCGCGCCGTGGTGGGCCGACGTCGACACCCGCGGCGGGGGACAGCCCGCGCGCAACAACATCTGCTGGGCGCTGGAGTCGGGTCGGCTCATCGTGACCTGGGACCGTGTGGGTTACTACGCCTCTCGCGACGACCGGCAGAACAGCTTTCAGATCGTGATCCGCAACCGCGCCGACGTGCGCGCGGGCGACTTCGATGTCGAGTTCCGCTACGAGCGCTGCGCGTGGACCACGGGCGACGCCAGCGGTGGCACCGGCGGACTCGGCGGCACCCCCGCGCAGGTGGGCTTCGACGCCGGCGATCGCACCCGCTCGCTCTCGCACCCGAGCTCCCGCACCAGCGCGGTGCTCGACCTCTGCCGCACCAGCAACGTCGGTGAGACCGGCGTCTGGCGCTATTTCTCCCGCAACGGGGTGGTGTCACCGGGGTCCTGATGCCCGGACTACCATCGCGCGCGATGATCCTCCGCGCGACGCCCCTCGCCCTCGCCCTCGCCCTGCTGCCCGCGAACGCCCTCGCGCAGGAGGGCCCCCGCGTCACCCACACCGCCATGCTCGGACACGGGGGCTGGGACCTCGGCTGGGTCGGCGTCGGCGCGGGGCTCTCGCTCGTGGGCATCGCGATCCACCCCCGCGGCGATGCGCAGGTCGCGCCCCTCGACGGCGGCGGTCACCGCGACTGGAACCCCGACGTGAGCGCCGTGAGCGACGTGGTGCTCTGGGGCGGTATGGGACTCTCCGTGGCCGCGGGCTTCGCGGTGGAGGCGTGGGGATCACGGTCCCGGGGGTGGGCCCTGCTGCGCGCGCCGGTGGTGCTCTCGGAGTCGGCCCTCATGGCCGTCGGGGTGGTGAGCCTCACCAAGAGCCTCGGATCCGTCTGCCGCCCGCGCGCGTGGCGCGACGACACCGCGACGTGCGCGAGCGACGAGGTCGACGACCGCCGCGCGTTCCCCTCGGGGCACACCGCGCCCCTCGCGGCCATGGCCGGCGCGTCGCTGGGCCTCTGGCTCTTCCCGTCGCAGCCCGCGCACGAATTCGCCCCGCTCTTCGCCGCCACCACCGCCCTCGCGGGGACCAACCTCGCGCTGCGGGTGGTGGCAGGCGCGCACTCCTGGGTCGACACCTCCGTGGGCTTCGCGGGGGGCTTCGCGCTGGGCCTCGCCACCGCGGCCCTGCACACGCGACGTCTCGCGCTGGGCCCCGCGGTCGTGGGCCAGGGGGTCTCGCTCGCGGGAGAGTTCTGATCTTCAGTCGCTCTCGAGGTGCCGCAGGGTGGAGGCGTAGAGCCCGCGCGCTGTTCAACTCGAGACACATCTCCGAGAACGGCTCGAACACGAGACGAATTCGCGAGACGTGGCCCCCCTTCCCCGGCCCTTCCCCCGCCTCGGTTCACCTCGGGACACATCTCAGGAACTGTCATGTTTTCCCGATGACTTCGCGAAATTGAAGATGGCCT
>JBILLI010000865.1:0-3164 GCA_044376155.1 Polyangiales bacterium | reverse complement strand
AGCGGGCCGTTGCGCACCGGGGTGAACACCAGGGCGCCGTCGCGCGCGGGCAGCGGGTCGGGCGCGGTGGTCTCGGGCTCGCCGCTCGCGCGGAACGACGCGCCCACGTGGGAGCCGTCGCAGTAGGGCTTGTTCTTCGACTGGCCGCAGCGACAGAGCGTCGCGCGGTAGCGGCTCACGTCGCCGCCCACGTCCAGCGCGGCGCGCACCGCGTAGGGGCCGTTCTCGCGCACGAAGAGGGTGTTCACCGCCGGAGGCGCCTCCGCCGCGCCGCCGTCCTCGCGCTCATACCGAATCGCCCCGGACGGACACTTGTGCGCGACCTCCATCAGCGCCTCGGGCGAGACCGCGTCGGGGAAGATCCACGCGCCCGGGGTGTTGGCCTTGAAGACCCCCGGCGCGTCGAGCACGCAGTGCCGCGAGTGGATGCAGCGACGTCCCTCGAAGAGCACCGTGAGCGCGCGCCCCTTCACGATCTCCACCGCGGGGGCCGGAGACTCCGCCGCGGCGGGCGCGGGCGCGGCCACCGGCGTTGCGACCGGCGCGGGGCTCACCGCGCCGTCGAGCGCGGCGAGGCGGGCCTGCTGCCGAAGCAGCGCGTCGATCACCCGCTGCCAGGTGCTCGTTGTCTCCCCGGGCACCGCCACCACGCGCAGCGCCCGCGCCCGCGCGACGAGCTCGCCGAGGCGCTCGGCGACGAAGCGCGCGGCGGTCCCGGCGGGCAGCGGCGCGAGCGTGCGCAGGGAGGTGAACGTGAGCCCCGCGTGCGGCCGCGGGGTGTCTGCATGCGCCGGCCGCGCCGCGAGCCCCTGCCCCACGGGGACCAGCGCGCGCATGAGCTCCGCGCTGACCCCGAGCCACGCGGCCTTGGCGACGGGCTCCGCGGCGCCGAAGCCCTGCGCGAGGCAGCGCAGCGAGGTGGTGTAGAGCGCGTTGCCGATGTCGAGCCACGGGGCGATGTCGGGGTGGTCGACGTACACCCGGGTCTGCGGGTCCATCGGCGCGTTCATCACGGGGTTCGTCGCCGCGGGCCAGGCGGGCTCGAACGAGGGATCCTCCGCGAGGCGGGCGACGAGCTCCGCGCGGAGCGCCACGAAGCGGTTGAAGTGCGAGCGCTCGGTCTCCGCGCCGGCGCCCTCGCCCTGCGTCACGATGGTGTCGATGGCGCGCTGCGCGCTCGCGAGGTCCACCACGCGGCAGACGCCGGGCAGCGGCGCGTGCGCGACGTCGACCTGCAGCGCGGGGTCGCCGAGAAAGAGCGCGTCCTCGCCGTGCCGCGCGGCGAAGGCGTCGAGGCCCGCGCGCAGGGCCGCGTAGAGCGCGCCGACGGTCTCGTAGTCGAGGGAGAGCGGGCTGAGCCTGCCGGTCATCGCCTGCGCGCGGCGGTAGCGACGCGTCGGCGCGAAGTCGTCGCTGTCGCGCACGTCGGCGCCGTGCGGGCGCTCGACGAACTCGAAGTGCTCCACCGTGGCGAGGGAGAAGCCCTGCAGGCGCATCACGAAGCCGTCGGGGTACGGGCCGGCGTCGATGGGGAAGTTCGGCCGCCCGAAGAAGGGCTGCGCGCCGAGCGCGCTCATGAGGTTCCCCACGAGGCAGAGGTGGGTCATCTCCTCCAGCGCGACGCCGGTGATGGTCGCGCGAAAGCGCGCCACCGAGGCGCGCTGGGCGTCGGTCCAGCGGTCGTCGACGACCTTGAGGCTGAACGCCGCATAGAGGTAGCAGCACATGAGGTTGTGCTCGATCTCTGCAGCCTCGTGCAACATGGCGAGGAGCTGCTCGCGGCTCGGGGGCGCGTCGGGGGTGACGGGGTCCATGGTCGCGCGAACATCGATCGGATCCCCTTGCGGTGCAGGGCGTTCTGGGGTTTCTACCGACTCGTCTGTGACGCCCCCGCGAGGCGCGCTCGGCAGCGCCCTGCCAGGGCTCGCTCGCGGTGTTGCGCCCGCGTCAGCGCGCGCCCGGACGCGCCCGCAGCCGCGCCACCATCGCCGCCACCACGCGCTCCCGAAACCACCGATGGGCCGCGTCGGCCTGCATGCGCTCGTGCCAGAGCGCGGCCGCCGCGATGGGCGCGAGCTCCACGGGCGGGCGCGGCACCGCGAGGTCGAGGGCGGCGGCGATCTCGTCGACGAGCTCTCGCGGCGCGGTGAACACCATGTCGGTGCGCGCGACCACCCAGGGCACCGCGAGAAATCCGGGCAGCGTGAGCGGCACCCGGCGCGTAACCGTTCGCGGGGCCCATGGGCGTCCCCCTCGGTGAGCGCTCGACGCCCGGCTGGATCGCCCGACCCGTCGCCTCCCTCGTCGAGGGCCTCTGGCGCCTCACGGGCGCGTCCAAGGCGCCGCCCATGACGAGCTTCGCGGTGGCGATGATGTCGCGCACGGTCACCGTCGACACGCGGCGCGCCCGCGACGCGCTCGGCTGGGCCCCGGTGCGCACGGTCGACGAGGGCATCGCCGCGATGCGCCGGTGACGACGGTGTTCTAGGCTGTGTCCGCATTTCGCGGACCGAGCCGACGTGACGAGGCGCGAGCGTCCGCGAGGCGTCGAGGCGAAGACGGGCTGATTCCCCGTCGAGACTCGACAACGACGCGGCGCGACGCGGATCGTCGCGCTCGGCGACGGGCGCGATTGGCGGACACAACCCAGGCGGGAGCCACGGCGTACGCCGCAGGGAGGGGACTCTCGCGATGACGCCGGGGTTCGCCCCGGGTGTCACGATTCACGGGCCCTCTTCCGCCAGCAGCGCCTGGGCGCGCTCGGCCACCGCGATCAGCGTGAGGGAGCAGGGCTCGCAGCCCCCGCCGCAGCACCGCGGCCACTGCGTGCGCGGCATGTTCAGCAGCGGCCCCACCATCGAGCGGTACCAGCGCTGAAGCCCCACCTCGTCGCTGGCGCGCTCGATCGCCTCACTCACCGTCATCGCTCGCGTGTAATGCGGCAGCGCGCTCGCGCGCAAGACGAGCGCACGCATCGCCGCGTCTCGTTCCCTCAGCAGGGATCCGGGCACCGGTCCGAATACCGTCACGACGCCTGCTGCGCATTGTCTTCGCGTGTCCCCCTGGGCCCCGCCCCAGGGATGCGTGATCCCGTGCGGACACCGGCGGGGGTCGTACGCCCTCTCCCCCGTCCCCTCTCCCGCAGCGAAGCTGCAAGAGAGGGG
>JBILLI010000181.1:0-11742 GCA_044376155.1 Polyangiales bacterium | reverse complement strand
GCGCCATGTACAACCGCAGCTTCTACGACCTCGACGGCCACCACTGGGAGGTCGGCTGGATGGACGCGGCCGCCCTCGCCGCGATGAACGCCGGCGCGAGCCACGAAGCCCCCCCGCAGGGGTAATCCGTGGGTGCGCGGGGGTCAGGTGCCGCCGCGCACCGCGCGCTGCAGCGCCTCGGGGTCGATGGGCGTGCACGGCGTCCCGGGGGGATGGTTGTGCACGATCATCGCGCGCGCCCGCGGCGCCGCCCACACGCCCTGGGCCGCCTCCGCGTTCGCGACGGCCGCGGCGGGAGACGGCGCCACCGCGCCCGGAACGGCGGCGGCGGGCGGGGCGCTGTTGCGATCCAGTCCGAGCGCGCCGAGCGGCGACGCCGAGGGGGAGGGGGGCGATGGGCGCACCGGCGCGATGGCGCCCGAGGGACGCGGCGGGAGGTGGTTCGGGTCGACCTCGACGGGCGGCAGTCGCCGCGCGCCCGCGTCGGTCTCGCGGGGCTCGGGCGGGTTCATCGTGCGGACCACCTCGGGCTTGCACCCCGGCATCAACCCCGCGCCGAGCAGCGCGGTGAGGGAGGGCAACGCAGTGGTCACCACGAGCGGGCGCGGTCGTCGCTTCATGTCTCCACGATACCAGCCTCGACGCGACCGCGTGCCGACGTAGACTCTGCCCGTGCACGGGGACGGAGCGCGAGAGTTCGAGATCGCCGTCAACGCCGCCACGCCGCTGCGTCCGTACGCGCTGCTCGAAGACATCCTCGTCGCGGCCACGGGCGACGTCGCCGCGGCCCTGCGCGCCGAGCGCGCCGCGCTGGGCCTCGCCACCGCGCAGATTCGGCCCGCCCTCACCGCCAACGAGCGCGCCCGCGCCGACGAGGCCTCGGCGCTGCGGCTCGCCACCATCCCCAACGTCACCGTGCTGCACAACCCCGTCGCCGACGCGTGGGTGCGGTCGCTGCGGCGCGTCGGTGACATCACGGTGCGCCTGCGCAGGCTGCACCCCACCGCGGCGCCCTGCGCCTCCCTCGCGGTGCTCGACGCCTGGGCGAGCGTTGGCGCCGAGGAACGCCTCTCCCTCGACGGCGACGACCTCGACGGCGACGACCTTCTCGGCCACGTCGGTCGCGCGCTCGACGGGCACACCTCGCGGGCGCTGCTGTCGGTCGACGTGCGCGGGGTGTCGCCCGACCCCGACGCGACCCGCGCGGCCTTCGGCGCCTACGCCTGGGACGCCGCGCTCCGTGGCGCAGTCGCCTGCCTCGCGTGTGACCCGAGCGACCCCGACTTGGCGATGCTCGCCGGGCTCTCGGCGCACTACCTCGCGCCCCACGACGCGCGGGTCTCGTCGTGGACGGCGAAGCACTTCGCACTCGTTCGTACCCGAACGACCTCCGCGGCGATGCGGTCCCACGCGTGTTACCGCCTCGCGGTGCACGCGGCGAAGCACGGCGGCGACGCGCGGGAGCCCGCCGAGGCGTCGCGCGAGGCCGCGCGGGCGGTCCCCGCGCACGAGGGCCGGGGGTATCACCTCGCGTGGGCGCACAACGTGCTGGCCCTGGTCGCCTGGCGCGCGGGGGATGGGTCCGGGGCGGTGGCCGAGGTCGAGCGCGCCCTGGCCGGCCTCGCGGAGCTGGACGAGGGCTTCGCGCCGTCCGCGGTGGAGCAGACCGCGTCGCACCTCGCGGCGAACCTCCTGCGCGCCAGGAGCCTGCGATGAGCGGCCCCCGCGTCGCCCTCCTCGGTGACTTCGGGCGCGGCGACGATGACGCGCGCCTCGACGGCCGCGACGTGACCCGGCTCGCGGCGGCGATGGCGCAGGATCCTCCCAGCGTCACGGTGCGCCTGCGCGATCCTCGTGACGTCGCGGCGCCCGCGGAGGCCATCACGCTGCGGTTCAAGGACCTGCGCGCGTTCTCCCCCGAGCACATCGCGCTCGCCGTGCCCTCGCTCCAGGCGCTCGTGACCTTTCGCAGCGAGATGCAGGCGATGAAGGGCCCCTTCGGCTGCATCCCCTCGGTGGTGCGTCACTACAAGGAACGCATCGGCGGCGAGGAGGAGCGCCGACGGCTGCGCGCGCGGCTGGGCTTTCCCGACGACGTCTCCTGGGACGCCCTGAGCCTCAGCACGCCCCCCGCGCAACGCCCCGCGGCCCTGCAGCGCGTGCTCCACGCCCTCGACCACCTCGACGAGGAGCGCCCCGACGGGCCCTTCTTGAAGGAGGCCCTGGACCTCGCGAAGATGACCGAAGCGACCGAGGGATACAGCATGATGCGCCACGGCGCGGAGGCGATGGCGCTGCAGCTCCTGCACCTCGATTGCCTGCGCATGCCGCCCACGCGGGTCCTCATCGACACGATGGTCGACGGCGCCGACCAGCGGATGGCCGCGGTGCTCCGCGACCTGCTCCGCGACCCCGCGTTCGCGCGCCTCGAGACGATCTGGTTGCAGGCCGCGATGCTCGCCCGCCACGGCGGGTTTCAGGGCCTTCACACGCGCGGCGGGGTGACCGATGCGCGGGTGTACGACGCGCTCGACGACGGCGCCACCGAGATCGCGGTGGAGGGCGCGTGGGACCTCTCGCACGACGCCCCGGTGCTCCTGCGCCTGGGGCGCGCGGCGGCGCAGTGGGGGGCGCGCGTCTGGTTCGACCTCGCCCCCACCGAAGACGCCCTCGCGCAGTGGGACGCGCTGCGGTCTGAGCCCGGCGCGGCGGCGCTGCGTCCCTGTGATGCGCGGGTGCTGCTGCGCCCGCCGTGGGGGCCGAACACCGCGCCCGTGAAGCGCTTCAACTTCGACGAGGAGCCGGGCGCCGACGGGCTCCGCTGGGGTTCGACGGCCCCCTTCGCGGCCTCGCTGCTCGCGCGGGGGATGGGCGCGGCGGCGGTGAGCGCGGTGACCTTCGAGCGCCTGCACGCCACCGAAGAACGCATCGAACGCGTTGGGCCGCTGGACGATCCGCGCACCCCTGAGGATTGCTGGGCGCGCTGGCAGCGGCACGCCGTGGTCTCGCTGGTGGCCCGCGACGACCAGCTCACGCTGCCCGCACAGCCTTGAGTTGTCCGCGCGACGCGGTGGAGTTGGGGGATGCGGAATCCAACGCCGCGCGGCGGTGAAGCGCGCCCGCAGCTCCAGCATCCCTCCTCCCACCCGCGTCCCCCGCGGATGAGATCCCCGCGTCCCGCCACGGCGTCACCTCTCCGCGCGCCGCGCGGCTCCGCCCGTCGCGCGTTACCAGCTCACCACGCGCCACAGCGCCGCGAGCAGCAGCAGCCCGCACGCGACGCTCGAGGTCCCCACGCGCGACACCGCCCGCGGCACGCGCGCGACGGCGATCTCTTGCGCGGGCCCGCTGCGATACGCCACGCCGACCTCGACCACGCGCACGAGCGTGCGTCGCGCGTCGCCCTCGACGTCACCGAGCCACGTGAGCCACGGGAGGCGCTGCGTCTCGGGCGCGTCCACCTTCCACCCCGCGACGCGACCCGCGAGCACGCGGCGCATCTGCGCGCGCGCGGCGAGGTCCCACGCGAGGCCCGCGCACGCGGCGAGCACGGTCGCCCCCGCGACGACGGGGCCCAGCGCCCGGTCGGTCGCCGTGACGCCCTCGCGGTTCACGGTGGCGGCGAAGACCCCGTAGGCCGCGAGCAACGCGCACTCGTACGCGACGCAGCGCGTGACCGGCGTGCGCGTCCAGCCCCACGCGAGGGGCAGCAGCGGACCCAGCGACACCGCGCCGAGCATCGTGAGGCTTACGAACGCGACGGGGAACGAGGACCACGACGCGGCAACGGCCCCGGGCATCCCCAGCGCGCACGCGCCAAGCGCGGCCAACCCGATCCACGGCGCGCGACGCGGGAGCGCCACCGCGAGGAGCGGCCACACCGTGACGAACGCCATTGCCGCGCTGCCGCCCAGCGGGCGACTGGGCGAGGAGAACCCCGCCCACACCGCCCATGCCCCGAGCCATGCGCACGCGGGCACGACGAGGCGGGTCCACGGTGCGTGCGTCGAGCGCGCGACGAGCAGCGACATGGGCCGATCGTACGTGTGGTGCCCGAGGCATGCGACCTCGACCGCGGTCCCGCCGACGCGCCGGGCGCGCGTGCCCTGCGCGCGACGGTGGGCTCAGGGCTCCAGCGCGTCCGGCGGAAACGACCCGGCCTCGGGGATCACCGACGCGATGCGCACCCCCGGCGTGGGGTCGCCGGGCACGACCCGCACGGGGGTCGAGAAGCACTGGTAGCGACGCCACGACCGCCACTCGCCGCTCGACGTGGTGACCTCCACGCGCCCCGGCGAGACCGCGTACGCGTAGCGCAGCGCAGCCCCTCCCTCCTCTGCCACGCGCGCGGTGATGCGTCCCTCACCGTCGCGCTCCCAGCGCACCACCGAGCGGGCGACGCCCATCGGGTCGAAGTTGCGCTCCTCGCGCACGAGCCTCCCGCGCTCGTCGTAGGCGTACGCCGCGGCGGGACGTCGCGTGGGGGGTGTGCCGAGCACCGACTCGGAGCGCACGATCCGTCCTGCCTCATCGTAGGCGTGGTCGTTGCGATACAGCCGCCCGGGACCGTAGCCGTCGTCGCGGCTCTCGCTCACGAGGGCGCCGCGGGCGTCCCACTGCCAGGTGTCGAAGCCGGGGTACATCCCGCGCCACGTGCGGTCCCGCCGCACCGGGCGTTCGCCCTCCCACTGAAAGCGGCTGAGCTCTCCGTCGGTGCACGCGACCTCGACCACGTGCCCGGCAGTGTCGTACGCGTAGCCGCACCGCACGGGCGTCGCCGAGGACCCGCGCGTCTCGATCCGTCCCACCACGCGCCCCGCGGCGTCGCGCTCGAAGCGCACGGTCTGACGCAGCGCCGCCATCGCCGACGCGCGGGAGGTCTCCATCACGCCCCCCCCATCGAGCACGTAGACCACGCGCTCGGCGGGGTCGCCGTCCTGCTCGATGGTGAGCCCGGGGGAGGACCACGTGTACCGGAACTCCCGGTAGGTGCGGTTCTTTCCATGACCGCCCGTGCGGATGTTCTCGCGGCGCAGGGTGAGCTGACCGGCCGCGTCGAAGGTGAGGTGCAGGTCGGTGTAGATCTCGCCGCCCGTGCCCTCTTCACGATCCGTGAGCACCCACTGCGCGCAGGCGCCGCCGTCTGCCGGGGCGTTGCCCCCGTCGGGCGCGAGGGCCACGCCGTCGACGGTGCTCGCGCAGCCGAGGAGCCCAGAGAGCGTGACGGCGAGCGCCCAACGACCGAGGGGGATCATGTGCGGGAGAGTGGCCGGGCGAGACGCGACCCGTCACGGAATCGTGCGGGCGCTGGGATCGTTCACTCCGCGGACGGCGCGACCGGCACCGCGGGCGCCTCGGGCTGCGCGGCGGGGGCCATCTCGCGCATGCGCTCGGCGTGGCGGGCCTCGAAGAAGCTGCGCATCTCCTCGGGCGAGAGCACCCCGTCGCGGTTGGCGTCGGCGCCCGCAACGCGCTGCTGCATGCGCTCGGGCAGCTCACTCAGCTCTACCTGTCCGTTGCCGTTCGCGTCGAAGCGGGCGAAGCGCTGCGACGGATCGAAGCCCGGGCCGTGCTCCCCCCGCGGACCCATCTCCCCGCGCGGACCACGGTGCCGCCCGCGCATCTGGGCGACGGCGCCCTGGAGCTCGTCCTGGGTCACCCGGCCGTCGTTGTTCGCGTCGGCGCGGCCGATGCGTTCCCAGCGCTCGCCGGCCTCGTCGGCGGTGATCGCGCCGTCGTTGTTGGTGTCTCCGCGGCGGAACCGCTCCGCGCGCATCGCCTGCATGTGCGCGGTGAACTCCTGCGCGGTGATCGCGCCGTCGTGGTCGGCGTCGGCGCTGGCCACGCGCTCCCGCATGCGGGGGGGGAGCTCGTCGAGGGTGGTGCGGCCGTCGCCGTTGCGGTCGAAGCGCGCCACCATGCGGGCCGGGTCGAAGCGGTTGCCGCCCGAGCCGGGCTCCGTCGCCAGGCCACGGTTGCTCTGCGCGTTGGCGGCGTTGTCGGCCGCGCCGCAGGCGACCGCGGAGAGGGCGAGGAGGGAGCCGAGGAGCGCGGGACGGAGCGTCGAGCGAAGGTTCATGGAGAGACTCCTGTCTGCGAGGGCGACGCCGTGGGGGGCGCGCTGCAGGGACACAATCCAATCGCCATGCCATCGCGAGAATGACGGAGAAGCAAGGGGTGCGACCAGGGTTGCCACGTCTGCGACGCGAACACCTGTCGGGAATCGCGACGCGGGGAATGCTCAGCCTACGGGAACGGTGGCGACCATCGAGGCGCGCGCGGCGAAGCGGGTGTACCACTCGGCGAGGGCGGGCCGCCCCGCGCGGATGTCTCCGTAGGGCGCGCGGAACTCCAACCACCCGACGGCGCACGCGGCGGCGATCTGCCCGAGGTCGGGGGCGTCGCCGAAGGAGGGCGCGAGGGCGTTGAGGGCGTCGAGGCCCTGCAGGGACTTCTGGGTCTGTCCGTCGAGCCACGCGGCCCAGTGCAGCTCCCGGGGGCGGTGCAGGCGCTCGTAGAAGACCAGGATCGACGCGTCGAGGATGCCGTCGGCGAGGGCCTGGGTGCGCAGCACGTCCCAGCGCGCGTCGCCGTCCCGCGGGAGGATCTTCCCGCCCCCCGCGAGGGCGTCGAGGTACTCGCAGATCACGGGTGAGTCGTAGAGGGCGCGGCCGTCGTCGCGCACCAGCGCCGGGATCTTGTTCAGCGGGTTCTCGTGCGAGAGCGTGGGGTCGGCGTGCGTCGGCGAAGGGCGCAGGAGCACGGTCTCCACGCGGTCCGCGAGGCCGAGCTCATGCGCGCACACGAGCACCTTGCGCACGAAGGGTGACGTCGGCGTGTAGAAGATCTTCATCGCGCGAGAGGGTACCTCACGGGTGCTACCTTGCGACGCGTGTCGGAGCGAGACGTACCGCCCGGGGTGACCGTGACGTGGTCCGAGGCCCTTGCGGCGGAGGCGTATCGGGTGGCCGCTCCGCGGCGGGTGAGCGCGCTGACGGTGCGGCCCGGACGCCGCGCGCTGGCCGTGGCGGGCACCGCGGGCGTGGGCGGGGCGACGGGCGCGGCGATGCTCTTCGAGTACGGGCTCTCCCACGCCCGGGGGCTCATGACCCTCATGGGGATCTCCCTCGCGGTGATCGCAGGGGTGCTCCTCGACCGCCTCGCGCCGCGCTTCATGAACCGCACCGAGCTGCGCTTCACCGACGACGCGCTGGAGGTCTCGCAGCTCCCCCTGGGTGACCGCCGCCCGCTGCGCCTCGCCCTGCGGGACATCACCCGCTTCGAGCTCGAGGTCGTCGCCGACCCCCTCGCCGCGCCCGCCTCGGTGGTCTTTCAGATCAACGCGCGGCGCGCCGACGGCACCCTCGAACCCGTGATCCCCGCGGTGGACGTGCGCGCCACCGCTGACTGGCTGTTGCGCGTGCTCAGCGAGCGGCACGCGCTGTAGCGCCGTCGAGCGCTACATCGAGGTCGTAGAGCGCGCCGTCGCGCCCCTGCGTCGGCCAACGGAGCAGGTCGACGTCGCCCGCGGCCGCGAGGCTCGCGCGCAGCGTGGCGCTCCACCGCGCGTCGTGCTCGAAGAACGACCAGACCCCCGGCAGCGACGACGGCAGCGTGTGCACCGCGCACGACGTCTCCCCGAGCACCGCGCGCACCCGCGTCCACAGCGCGGCCTCGCGGGGGGCGTCGCGAGGGAGCAGCACCACCTGCGCGCCGCGCTCGGCGCAGCACTGCAACGGACCGTGCGCGAAGCCCAGCGCGTCGTACACCGCCACGTCGCTGCGCCGCGTGGCCTCGAGCCATTTCCAGCGCATCCCGTGTCCGAGCTCCGCCTCGTCGTCGCAGAGCACCAGCGCCACCGGCCGCTGCAGGTCCAGCGTCGGGGGCCGCGCCGTGAGGGCCGCGCGCACCGCCGACACGAGCCCCTCGGGCGGCGTCGCGCCCCCGAGCGCGGACACGACCCGCAGGCCCATGAGCGTCGCCGCGGGGGGGCCTTGCACCCGCGCGAGCATGGCGCCCTCATCCCGCGGCGGGTGCCGCAGCGTCACGCCCGCGCCGCCCTCGTCGCACCCGGTGATCACCAGGGTGCGCGCGAAGCCCTTGTGCCCCAGGGCGATGCGCGCGTTGGGAGACAGCCCTTGCGAGAACACCACCAGCGCGTCGCCCGCGAGCTCGTCGGCGCCGCAGGCGAAGCGCGAGAGCGGCACGAAGCTCGCGCAGACCCCGAGGGCGCTCCGCAGCGCGCCCGCCATGACGCGCGCGGGGCCCTCGGAGCCGCCGATGCCGGTGGTGACCCAGCGCTGCGCGCGGGCGAAGCCTTCGAGTTGGGGCAGCGGGGTGTGGAGGGTCTCGTCGAGCACGGCGGGCAGCGCGTGGGTCCGCGCGGCGAGGAGCTCCAGGCCCGCGGCGGTCACGGCGCGTGCCCCGCGGGGGCGTGGGCGTCGGGGTCGTGCTTGCGCGCGCGCATGGCGTGAAAGTAGGCGAGGAGCCCGTCGAGTTCGTCGGCGCGCAGGTGGGGGTGGGCGGGCATGTTGCCGTAGCGAAAGGTCCGCGGGTCGCGGATGTACGCGCGGAGCTGCGCCTCGGGGCGGTACTCCACCACGCTCTGCGGCACGTTCAGGTCGGGGCCGACGCGCCCGCCCTCGCGGTTCACCGCGTGGCAGCGCACGCACTCGCGGGCGAACACCGCGAAGCCCGTCCACGCCGCCGCCCCGCGGGGCTCGCCGACGGGCACGGTGTGCGGAAAGACGTCCTCGAATCGCGCGACCTCGATGGACGCGAGCTGCCAGGGGCGCGGGTGCGTGGTGAGGTCCACCTGCGCGGCGCCGGACCAGATGAGGTACGCGGGCCCCGGGTTCGCCCGCTGCGGGCCGATGGGCGACCACGCGGGCGCATCGAGGTCCCGCACCGCGAGGTGCGCGCCGCCCTCCAGCAGCCGCGCGCCCTCCAGGGGAACGGTGTACCCGTCCCGCGCGCGCAGCACGAACGACCGCCCGCGATAGCCCTCCAGGGGGCCGATCCCTTCGCGCAGCACGGCCTCCAGCGGCAGCGCCGCGAAGCGCTTCACGCGCTGGTAGTACGGGTCCCACCCGGTGATCGTGCGCGGCGGGGCGGCGCGCGCGAGGTCGCCCAGGGAGAGCGTGCGCACCACCCGCCCGTCGACCTTGAAGGTGACCGTGGCCTCGGGCGCCGCGGGTCCTTCGACGCGCCGCGCGCACGCCGCGACGACCAGCGCGAGCAGCGCGCGCCTCACCCGCGCAGCCCCTTCGGCGCGGTGCGCCACACCCACGCCACGAAGAGGGCGTAGTACATGGCATTCGGCACCACGCGCAGACCCCAGGCGAGGTCGGCGCCCGCCAGAATCCCCACGTCGGCCGACGCCCACAGCGCGTACTGCGCCGCGAAGAACGCCACCGCGCCGCGGAGCCAGCGACGGTCCTCGGGCGCGTCTCGCAGCCGCCCGGGGAGCAGCACGAAGCCCCAGAGCGCCAGGGGGATCAGCGCGGTGAGCTCGTAGATCAGAAAGATGTGTCGCCCGTTCGCTACGAGCCACGGGGCGAGGCGCTTGAGCGCGGCGATGACCAGCGAGGGCGCCAGCGACGCGGCGAGGGCCTCGACCAGCGCGACGGCGCTCCAGTGCGGGCGCGAGAGCCGCGCGAGCAGGAGGTACAGCCGCAGGTCGCCGACGATCACGAAGACCACGGCGGCGACGGTCATCGCGGGGGTGTTCTGCCCGAGCGGGGAGCTGTAGCCCGTGAGCACGCAGTCGAGCAGCGCCTCGAGCGCGAAGAGCTGCGTCCAGCGCGCGAGGAAGGCCTGCCGCAGGTCGGTGGGGCGCCGCCGTGACGCCGCCCACGCCGCCGCGCCGCCGAGGAGCAAGCCCAGCGCGCCGAGGAGGTTCGGCTGTTGCCACGCGGACTCGTAGAAGCCCTGCAGGCTCACCGCGTCGCCCGGCGCTGCAGCGGCCCCGCGCGCACCACCTCGAAGGCCGTGCCGGGGATCGCCTTGAGCTGCTCGAGGTCGTCGTCGTTCCAGCGCCGGTCGGTGCTACCGCTGACGAACCAGTTGCCGCCAGTGTCGGCGACGAACATCCCGTACCGCTGCATCGCGCGGGCGATCACCCGAGACATCCCGTGCAGGCGCGCGACGTCGAAGCTGGCCTTGAGCCGCAGGCGCAGGCCCATGGGCGGCGCGTCGCGGTCGTTGTCGTCGCCGCCGGGGTGCGTCGCGGGGGCGATCCACGCGGCCTGGGTGTGCTCGAAGGTCACCCGCAGCGCGTGGCGGATCTCGCCCTGCATCACCTCGTCGTAGCGCACGAGGCCTGGGAGGATGGGCAGGCCGGCCTGGTCACAAGAGGTCCACTCGCGTGGGCGGAGCGCGTTGCTCCGGAGGTTGAACACCGCGCCCGACCCCGCCGCCCAGCCCGCGCCGTCGCGGCTCGCGTGATAGAGCTCGTACAGGGTGCAGGTGCCCTGTTGCAGCACCAGCACGTGGTGGTCGCGGCCGAACTCCACGGGCGCGTCGAGGGGGATGGGGTAGGGCCCTGGGTCGCTCTCATCCCCGTACTCGGTGAAGCGAATGGGCACCCGCGGCTGGGTCGCCGGGACCACCACGTAGGGGATGCCGTACTCGGGGTTCGCGCCGAAGTCCGGGTGCAGGTTGGGGTCGCCGTGCGACTGCATGTTCGCGATGTAGCGGTCCGACAAGGGGTCCACGGGGTCGCGGGAGACGTCGCGGTTCCAGGGGTTGTCGGGCGGATAGATCGCGCACCCGCCGAGGGAGGCAACGGCGTCGGGCGCCAGACGCGACGGGATGTCGGCCACCGCGGGCGGGGGAGGCTCGCCGCCGGGCGCGCGCGTCTCGGGAGACGAGGATGACTCCGCGGGTTGGGTGCGCTCCACGACCTCAAGCGCCACGCGGCGCGCGATGCGGGTTGGTGAGCACCTGCACGACGCGAGGGCGGGGAGCAGCAGCAGGGCGAGGCGGGTAGGGCTCACGGCGCTGGGTTCGTGGTATCACCGCGCGCCGCCGCGCCGCAACGCGCCGAGCGCCGCCCGGCCCTCGGGGGAGCGGGCGACCGCGACGAGGAGTGCGCCCGGGAGCACCAGGGCGAGGGCGAGGTGCGCGAGGCCATCGCGCAACAGATCGCCCGTGCGCACCTGCGCCCCCGCGACGCCGAGGATCACCGCGGACGCGGCGATCACACCCATCGTGCGGTACGGATACGCCACGGGCAGCACCCGCCGCGCGGCGGCGTGCAGCCCCAGGGCGTAGAGCAGGAACACCACCGGTCCCACCGCCAGCGCGCCGGTGAGCCCCCAGCGCTTCACGGCGTACCACCCGAGCGCGAAATCGATCACCGCGATGAGCGGCTCGAACCACGCGAGGGCGCGGGCGTCGCCCCCGACGAGGAGGCTGTTGCGAAAGAACTCCCCCACCTCCCGCAGCGCGTAGCCCGCGGCCACCGAGGGGATCACCCATCGCGCGGCGCCGAAGCCCCGCCCCCCCATGAGCGCGACGAGCTCGGGCGCGAGCAGCGCGAGGCCCAGCGCGGCGCTGGCGTAGAGCCCGACGAAGAGCGCCGCGGCCCGCGCGAAGCGCTGCGGCCCGTCGGGCTCGGCCCACACCGCGTACATCCGCGCGCTCCACGCGTTGCGCAGCGGCGAGCCCAGGCTGGCGCTCACCTGCACGCCGAACCTCGCGCCCAGGGACCACACCCCGACCTCCTCCAGCGAGCACCAT
>JBILLI010000863.1:0-3166 GCA_044376155.1 Polyangiales bacterium | reverse complement strand
GGGGCGGTCACTTCCAGACACCGGGTTCAGCCCGAGCAGGCCCGAAGGGCCGTCCGCACGGGCGGAGCCGGCGGCAAGCACCGCGTCGTTCACCCCTCGCCCGCCTCGGGTGGCGTCTCCCGAAGGCGTAGGTGCAGTTTGGGCAATGGGAAGGCGCGGTGCGGGGGAGGAGGCGAGGGTCTGAGAGAGCGGGTACGCGCGAAGGAGGGGCGATCAGAGCGAGGCGAAGGCCTCGTCGGGGATGTCGATGGCCGACGTATCACCCGTGTCGAGGATCTGTGCCTTGTGCACCACGCCCGGCAGCACGTTGAGCGCGAAGAAGCGCGCGGCGTAGCGCTTGCCGAGGTAGAAGGCCTTGTCGGGGTGGTCGTCGGCGACGGAGGGCAGACGCTCCTCGGCGATGCGCGCGGCGTCGAGCAACAGCCATCCCACCGCGACCTCGGACATCATCTCCAGGAAGCGGTTCGCCGCGAGGGGCACGAGCTGGATCTGCCCGCTCTGGAACCACCCGAGCAGACGCATCACCATGCCCCCGAGGGACTCCTGCGCCTCGCCGAGCACCTTCACGGCGTCGCCGAGCACGGGGTGGTCGCGGTGCGCGGCCACGAAGGTGCCCACGTCCTGCAGGAACTGCTGCGTGTGCGCGCCGCCGTTCTGACCGAGCTTGCGACCCACGAGGTCCATCGCCTGGATGTGGTTCGTGCCCTCGTAGATCGAGAAGATCTTCGAGTCGCGGCAGTACTGCTCCACGGGGTAGTCCCGGGTATAGCCCGCGCCGCCGTAGGTCTGGATCGCCATCTCGCACACCCTGAACGACTGGTCCGACCCGTAGGACTTCACCAGCGGCGTGAGCAGCTCGACCTGGCCCATGTGGTAGGCGTAGGCCTCCTCGTCGGTGCCGTGCGCGGCGTGGGCGCGGTCGACGTGCGACGCGAGCTTCACCACCAGGGCGCGCACGCCCTCCACGCGGGCCTTCATCTCCACGAGCATCCTGCGCACGTCGGCGTGCTCGATGATCGAGGCGCGGGGGGCCGTGGGGTCCTTCCAGCGGGTGATGCTCGCGCCCTGCTTGCGCTCCTTGGCGTAGTCCAGCGCGTTGAGGTACGCGGTGGAGGCGAGGCTCAGCCCCTGGATGCCCACGGCGATGCGCGCGCCGTTCATCATCTTGAACATCTGGCTCATGCCGATGTTCTCGACGCCGCCCACGAGCTCGCCGCGGCAGGCGCCGTTCTCGCCGAAATTCAGCACACACGTCGCCGAGCCGTTGATGCCCATCTTGTGCTCGATGGAGCCGACGCTGACGTCGTTGTACTCGCCCTTGGTGCCGTCGTCGTTGATCCACACGCGGGGCACGATGAAGAGCGAGAGGCCCTTGGTGCCCAGCGGGGCGCCGTCGATGCGCGCGAGCACGAGGTGCACGACGTTGTCGTCGTAGCTGAGGTCGTGGTCCCCCGCGGAGATGTAGATCTTCGTGCCCTTGATCGAGAAGGTGCCATCGGCGTTGCGCGACGCGGTGGTGCGCGCGGAGCCCACGTCGCTGCCCGCGTGGGGCTCGGTGAGGCACATGGTGCCGCCGGAGCGCCCGTCGAGCATCGCGGGGACGAACTTCTTCTTCTGCGCCTCGGTGGCGCACTGGATGAGCAGCTCGACGGCGCCGTAGGTGAGCCCGGGGTACATGTTGAACGCCGCGTTGGCGCCGCTCATGATCTCCTCGACGATGGCTGCGAGGGCGTGGGGCGCGCCCTGACCGCCCCACTCGACGGGCGCGCCGAGGGTGCGCCAGCCGGCGTCGTAGAGCTTCTTCCAGGCGTCCTTGAAGCCCTCGGGGGTGATCACCCGGCCGTCCTCGATGCGGCAGCCCTGCTTGTCGCCGGTGGCGTTGAGAGGCCCGGTGACCTCACGGCCAAAGCGCGCGACCTCGTTGACCACCATCTTCACCGAGTCGTCGTCCCAGCTGGCGAAGGGCTCCTTGGAGAGGAGCTCCGAGAGCTTGAACTGCTCGAAGAGGACGAAGTTGAGCTCGCGTAGGTCGGTCTTGTAGCGGTTGATCGCCTGCGACACGGGGAATCACCTCCGGAAGGGGCGCGCGGGACATCGCGCGCCTCGCGCTGAATGGCGATTCAGTTGGTAGCGACCACACCGCGGCGCGTCAAGCGCGCGGACGCAAAGACGCGCAGAGAGGGATTCGTGTACCGTCCGCGCCCGGTCGCGGCGCAGATCCTGCGGCCCAGGAGGAGCTTCGAACATGCTGGCACACGGCGGTCGGATCGTTGCGGACGCGCTCAAGCGCGAGGGCGTCTCTCACCTCTTCACGCTCTGCGGCGGGCACATCCAGAACATCTACGACGGCTGCCTCGACGTGGGCATCCGCGTGGTGGACGTGCGGCACGAACAGACCGCGGGGCACGCCGCCGACGGCTGGGCGCGGGTCACCGGGCAGCCCGGGGTGTGCGCCGTCACGGCCGGTCCGGGGGTCACCGACGTGGTCACCGCCCTCGCGAACGCACAGCGCGGGGGCGTGCCCCTGGTGTGCATCGGCGGCGCGGGCCCCGTGCCCCTCACCGACCGCGGCTCGCTCCAGGACATGAACCACCTGGACCTCGTGCGCCCCATCACCAAGGCCGCGTACCGGGTGCTCAACACCGAGCGCCTCGCGGAGTACGTGAGCACCGCGTTTCGCGTGGCGATGTCGGGCGTGCCCGGCCCCGTCTACCTCGAGATGCCCATCGACGTGCTGATGGACTTTCGCGAGACCGACGACCTCGACAAGCCCGACCCCGCCCTCGCCCGCACCCTCGCCCAGCCCGCGCCCGACCCCTTCGAGCTCGACCGCGCCGTGGAACTCCTCCGCCACGCCGAGCGCCCGGTGCTCATCGTGGGCAGCCAGATCCGTTGGTCGCGAGATGAGTCCGCCCTGCTCGACCTCCTCGCGAAGCACCCGATGCCCACCTTCGTGAACGGCATGGCGCGGGGCTCTCTCCCGCCCGAGCATCCGTGTTCGTTCACCCGCTCGCGCCGCGCGGCCCTCGCCGAGGCCGACGTGGTGATCATGTGCGGCACGCCCTTCGACTTTCGCGTGGACTACGGCCGCCCCGGCACCTGGGGCGACGCGAAGATCATCAAGGTCGACCGCGACGGCTCGCAGATCGGGCACAACCGCGGCGTA
>JBILLI010000864.1:0-3166 GCA_044376155.1 Polyangiales bacterium | reverse complement strand
TAGCCGTCCCGGATGTCTTCGGCCCCCTCGACGTCCTCGCCCCCCGCCGCCCCCGTCTGCGTGAGCGCGTCGAGCACGTTCAGCTGGTGCTGCGTGAAGAGCACCCACGCCGCGAAGAGATCCTGGATCTCCAGCGAGCTGCTCTCAGTGCGCGCGAACTCCTCGACCGCTTCCCGAACCGCCCTCTCCGTCGCCATGCATCCCTCCTGGTGCCGCCTCTGACGCGTCGGTTGTTTCCGATCGTGCGCCGTGCGTCAAGATCAACGATTGCTCTGGTCGTCTCGTACCTGGCCGTAGATCGAACGAAGACATTTTTTCGATCTCCATTCTATCCCGTGTCGCCGCACGCCGACCTGTCGCTCCCCTTCCCGTACCGCACGTCATGGGCGCGGCCGCGTATGCGCTCATGACGCGGGCTTCTGTCACGCCTCCACATCGCCCGTGACGAGATTCACCCGCTGCGTGCGCGTCACCCCGTGGATCGCCTGCACCGCCGTCGCGGCCACCGACCAGCGCACGTCGGCACGTTCTGGCGCGAGGTCGTACATCGGGCCGCGCGGCGTGTAGCGGTATCCGAGAACGGTCACGTCTCGCGCGCCGTCGCCATGCTGAAGCACAGCCCGCTCCCCGGCGACGATCACCTCGACCCACTCTTCGTCGCTCGTGAGCATCGGGGCATCGGGGGACGACTGGGTGATCCGCGGCTCGCTGGCGCTCACCTCGACGGCGAGCTGTTGCAGCGCGGCGACCAGGTCGTCCTTGCCCTCGCCATCGGCCGTGGTGATCGCCTGCGCCAGCACCTCACCGAAGCGCGTCACCAACTGCTGGGTGAGGCGCAGGCTCCCGTGGTTCGCGTCAAAGAGACAGAGCCCCTGGCATACCTGCGCTCCCAGAGGCGACTGCCGCGCGTGGAACATCCCCACGCCCACATCGCCGTCGTGCACGCCGAAGGTCTCGCAGAAGGCGCGCAGCACCGCAGCGCCGACGGCCTCCGTGGTGGTCGTGCGGTCGGAGAAGTACCAACACACCCCGGTCGTCGCGAAGAAGCGGCCGAGCTCGCGCTGGGCGTAGGGTGATCCCTGGCCATAGCGGTGCTCGATGCGCTTCGTGCCGCGCTGCTCGACGAAGCCGAGCACACGCTCGCTCACCTGCACCGGGACCTCCGCGACGAAGCCCCGCCCCGCACCATGGAGCTGGTAGATCCCGCCAAAGTTGGGGAACACCATCGACTGCCGGATCGGACGCGTCGAGAAGAACTTGTCGCGCGCGGCGCCAACCCGCCCGTTGTGGACGTCGAGGTTCCACACCCGGTGGGGCTGAGCCATGTAGTAGTACACAGCGCCAGGGTAGGCCTCCCGCAGGAGCTGCGAGAAGGACACGGTCCCGAGCGCGCCGCCGGTAGACGTGACGATCTGGAAGTTCCTCTCGACGCCGGTGCGCATGGGGAATTCGTGGTGGGGCGACGCGGAGCCGCGCTGCTTCAAGGGATAGAGGTCGTCGGCGATGGCAGCCTGCGGGTCGAGCTCGTTCGCGAGGAGATCGCGAAAGGTCGCAGGGAGGTCCGCGAAGGCCGGATCGTCCACGCGGGTCCCGAGGGTGCGGGTCTCGGCCGCGGCGCAGAGGACGTTGGCGTACTGCAGGTAACGGTTGTCGAGATAGAGCCAGCTGGGCTCCATGGGGCGAGCGAGGTAATCCGCGAGGGCCGTGGGGGCGTCACCGAGGCGTCCGTCGTCGTCGACGAGCACACACACCGAGGCGCTTCGGCGCCCGGCGCGCCCCATGCGTTGGCGAAAGGACTTCGTCGTGGGCGGCACGCCGAGGAGCGCGACCACGTCGATCTCGCCGATGTCGATGCCGAGCTCCATCGCGCTCGTCGAGACGACCCCCGCGAGGGTCCCGCGAGCGAGGGCCTCCTGAATGCGGGCGCGATCATCGGACTCAAGCCCCGCCCGATAGGGCAGCACCCCGTTGTCGGAGTAGGCCGCAGGCGTTGCGTCGGTCGAGTCGTCGTCGTCGAGGGCGAAGCTCTTGCGACGCGCGGCGGCGACGAGCTGCTCGACCATGCGGCGTGAGTCCGCGAAGGCGAGAAACCGGCGTCCGCTGCGCGAGAGGGCGGCGACGAGGCGCGCGAGCCCGGTGAAGCCTGACTGCATGGGCGCGACGTGGAGGATGCTCCGCGCGGCGCTCGCGGAGCCGTCGCGGTCGGGGCCGACGACGTGCACCGTGCGTCCCGCGAGGCGGCGGAGGAAGTCCTGCGCGTCGCCGAGCGTCGCGGTGCTCGCGACGAGGCGGTGCCGGGGCGTGGCGGCGCGGAGGCGGCGCAGGAGGTAGGCCATGTTGGTCCCAAAGACGCCCTCGTAGACGTGGGTCTCGTCGAGCACGAGGAGGCGAAGAGTCGCAAGGAACTGCTGCACCGCGCGGTCGTCGCAGCGCCCGAGGAGCCATGCGTGGGCGACGTCGGGGGTCATGAGAATCACCCGATGTTTACGCGTCAGCGCCGCGCGCTGGTCGACGGCCACGCCGCCGTCGATGACCGCCGCCGAGAGCCCCAGGGGCGCGAGGAACTCTCGCCACCGGACGTCCTGGTCGCGGATGAGCGCGCGGGCGGGGTAGAGCGCGAGCACCCGAGCGCTGGGATCGCGCACCAGGAGGTCCGCCGCGCAGGTCATGAAGGGGAGCGACTTTCCCGAGGCGGTCGCGGTCGCGAGGCACACGTCGTCACCCGCGAGGAAACGCTCGATGGCCTCGGCCTGATGCGTGTAGATCCCCTGCGGATAGAGGGCTCCAAGGTGCGCGGAGACCCGGGCGTCGAGCGCAGAGGGAGGCCGCGTCAGGGACGCACCGCGAGCCGGGACGTCTGCGCGGGCGAGGAGCATGCAGGTGGCCTCATCGAGGGCGGCGAGTACGGAGGGGAGCGGCGTGGCGGCGGTGTTGGCGGCGTTCATGACTGGGGAGACGCCGGAAGCCCTTCGGGGTCTGACAACGCACCCGAGGGCCCTCGCGCGGCGAGATCAGTCGCGCAGGAGTTCGCGAAGAAAGCGGGCGAAGTCTCGCAGGCGCTCGTCGTCGCGGGGTTCCGTCTCCTCGGGCGTGAAGTGCATGAGGTCGTTGCGAATCTCGCGAACCTCACCGATCGCGGCCAGGAACTCTCGCTGGTCGAGGGGTA
>JBILLI010000862.1:0-3173 GCA_044376155.1 Polyangiales bacterium | reverse complement strand
CGCGTGGGCCTCGAGCGCGAGCCCGTGCTGCACCCGGGTGAAGGTCAGCGCGTGGGCGGGCCAGGCCCGCAGGCAGAGGTCGTCACCCGGGTCTCCTCCCACGCTGAAGGGATTGCGCCGCAAGGGGTGCTGCACGGTCCCGTCGCGGGTGAGGGCCCACACGAGCTCCGTCGGGACGTCAAGCGCGTCGAGCTCGGTGAGGCGAAAGCGCCGGCCGCCGATGGTGAGGCAGTCCCCCGGGCGCAGGGCGCTGACCGGGGCCACGGGGGCGCCGTTGACCTCCAGGGGGGCGCGCCCGAGCTGCACCAGCTCGACCCCGGCGGGGCCGAGGCGCACCAGCGCGTGGTGGCGGCTCACCAGGGGGTCGGGCACCACGACGTCGCAGTCCGGGCTGCGCCCCAGCAGCAGGCTGGTGCTGCGGAGGGGGATCTGCTCGTGGTCACCGTCGAGTCCGTAGCGCCGGGGGCTCATGCGGTGCCGCGGAGTGTAGCGCGACTCGCGCGGGCGACGGGCGCCATGTACAAGCGAAGGCGCGATGACCGATGCCTCCGAGGGCTTCGCCTCCGTGGTGAGCCGCACCGTCGATGGCCGCTACCGCGTCGAGCGCTTCGTGGCCCGCGGGGGCTTCGGCGCGGTGTTTCGCGCGACGCACCTCGCCCTCAACCGCCCCGTGGCGCTGAAGTTGCTGCGCGTGCCCGAAGGGCTCCAGGGCGCGGCGCGGGAGGACTTTCTCGCGCGCTTTCGCGACGAGGCGCGCACCCTCGCGGCCCTCGAGCACCCCGCGCTGGTGCGGGTGACCGACTTCGGCGCGCTCGTGGTCGACGGCGAGGAGGTGCCGTGGATGGCGATGGACTGGGTCGACGGACAGAGCCTCGCCGACGAGCTCGCCGCGCGTCGCGGGCGCGGGGGGCGCTCCAACGACGAGGCCCTCGCCCTGCTGCGCGGGGCCTTCGAGGGCGTCGCCGCCGCGCACGCCGCGGGCGTCGCGCACCGTGACCTGAAGCCCTCGAACCTCATGGTGTGCGCGGGCGCGACGGGCCCCACCACCCGGGTGCTCGACTTCGGCATCGCGAAGCTCATGGACGGGGACGCGCGCGCGGGCACGGGCTTCACCGAGACCCGCAGCGACGCGCCGTGCTTCACCCCGGGCTACGCCGCGCCGGAGCAGATCAGCCGCGCGCGCACCGGCCCCTGGACCGACGTGCACGCCCTCGCCCTGGTGCTCACCGAGGTGCTCTGCGACCGCAGCGCGTACCCCGACGGCGACGTGACCGACGCGGCCGCCGCGGCCTTTGATCCGCAGCGCCCGACGCCCGCGCGCCACGGGGTCGACGCGGGGGCGTGGGAGCCGCTGATCGCGCGCGCGCTCTCGCTGCGCCCGGCCGATCGCTTCGCCGACGCGGGGGACTTTCTGCGCGCCCTCGACGCGTCGCGGGGCGTATCCCCGGCGGCTCCACCTCGCCCTCGCGCGGAGTGGCGCGCGGGGTGGCTCGCGGCGGCGCTCGGGCTCTCGCTGGCGGCGGTCCTCGGGGTGCGCGCACGGCGTTCGCCACCCTCCGCGTCGGTCGCCCGGCCGATGCCCACGCCCATCCCGGTGGAGCCCGTGGAACTCCGGGGGCCGACGGCCGACGTCGCCCTCGCGCCGCCGCCCGTGGACGCGGGGGCGCCCGTGGCGCAACGCCCGTTGGCCGCCCCGCCGCGGCGTCTTCGAAGGGTTGTGAGCCCGGCCGTGGCGCCCTCCCCGCCGCCGGTCGCGGCGCCCTCCCCGCCGGTCGTCGCGCCGTCGTCGCCGCCGCAGGTCGAGATCGAGTAGTCGGCGCCGCGGTCGTTGAAGTAAACGAGGGCGGATCGATGCGCGCGCGAAGGACCTCGGTGCGGTGGTGTGGTGTTGCGGCGGGGGTCGTCCTGTCGGCGTCGGTGGGTGCCCAGACGTCGCCGAGCGCGGTGGCCGCGCGGGCGCTGCTCATCGAGCAGGCGGAGCGCGCGCGCGACGCGGGGGATCACCCCGAGGCGCTCTCCCTCGCGGACCGCGCGGGGCGCATCGAGATGACCGCCTCGCTGCGCATGTTCATCGCCGAGGAGCAGCTCGCGACGCGGGCCTTCGCGGCGGCGCTGTCGTCGTCGCTGCTCTGCCTGCGCGAGGCCGGGCGTGACCCCGCGCTGCGCGCCCGCGACGCCATCCTCACGCGGTGCCGCGAGGTGAACCAGCGCGCGCGCGCGGGCGCGGCCCTGATCATCCTGCAGCCGCCCGCGGGCATCACGGACCTCACCGTCACCCTCGACGACGCCCCGGTGCCGCCGGAGCTCTTCGACGCGCCGCAGCCCGTCGACCCCGGCGAGCACCGCCTCGTCGTGCGCGCCCCGGGCCGTGAGGACCGCGCCGAGTCCTTCGTCGCGCGGGAGGGCGAGGTGCGGGCGATCTCCCTGTCGCCCGGGGCGAGGCGCGCAGAACCCCCTGCACCCCAGGCAGTTGTGACGCCCATCACCCCGCCCCGGGTGACCGCGCGCGCGTCCCTGGCCGGGCCCGTCGCGCTGTGGACCGTCGGGGCAGTGGGGGTGCTGGCCGCGGGGGTCTTCCTCGCGCTGCGGGAGACCGCGGCGCAGGGCTGCGACATCGGCGACGACCCTGGGGGTTCGGGCGAGCGCGTGTGGCGCTGCGACACCGCGGCGCAGGTGGAGGCCGTGACCGGGCGGGGCACCTGGACCGCCCTCGGCGCGGTCTCCCTCGGCGTCGGGTTGCTCACCGCGGGGGCGGGATTCGTGTGGTGGACGCAGCGTCCGCGGGCGGTGCCCGTGGTCGACGCGCGGCGCGACGGCGTGGTGCTGGGCGTGGGAGGTCGCTGGTGAGCCGCCGCCGCTGGGTCCTCTCGGTCGTGGCGCTGATGGCGTGTGGCGAGCCCACGCGCGCGGTGCTGCGCGACGGCGGCGCGGCGCGTGACGTCACCGACGGCGGCGCCGACCCCCGCGCGGGCGCGGCGCAAGCGGGCGACTGCGCGACCGAGCATGGGGGCTGCAGCGCCTACGCGGCCTGCGTCGCGGTAGGTCCTGGGATGCGCCGATGTGTCTGCGCCCCAGGGCTTCGCGTGCGCGACGACCAGCGCGGGTGCGAGGGCCTGCTGCTGGCCAGCCGCGACCGCGACGGGCGCGCGTCGCGGGGATCTTCGCGCGACCCG
>JBILLI010000196.1:0-11311 GCA_044376155.1 Polyangiales bacterium | reverse complement strand
AGAGGGCGTACTGCCCCCACGGGTGCACCCCTCTCTTGCAGCTTCGCTGCGGGAGAGGGGACGGGGGAGAGGGCGTACGACCCCCGCTGGTGGCCGCACGAGATTGCGCATCCCTTGGGGGACGCTCGTCGTGACGGTTGATGCCACGTAGATTCAAGCCGAAGCGTCGCAGCGTACGGATCCCTGCTCAGGCGACGGGAGGATCCATCGCGTTCTGCTTCCCGTTCACGTTCAGCCCGGGCGGCTGAGCGCCTCCCCCGTCCACGATGCCCGGCGGCGCGGTGGTACCGTCACCCTCGATGAGCGACGCGATCCTCCGCACGCCCGACGCGCGCTTCGCCGCGCTGCCCGACTTCCCCTGGAGCCCGCGCACCGTCGACGTGGGCGGCCTCCGCGTGGCGTGCATCGACGAGGGTCCGCGCGACGCCGCGCCGGTGCTGCTGCTCCACGGTGAGCCGAGCTGGTCCTTCCTCTACCGCAAGATGATCCCGGGGCTGCTCGCGGCGGGGCACCGCGTGGTGGCGCCCGACCTCGTCGGCTTCGGCCGCAGCGACAAGCCGGTCGACCCGCGCGCCTACACCTACCAGGCGCACGTCGACTGGATGCGCGGCGTGCTCGTCGCGCTCGACCTCCAGCGCGTCACCCTCTTCTGCCAGGACTGGGGCGGACTCATCGGCCTGCGCCTCGCGGCCGAGGAGGGTGACCGCGTCGCGCGCGTCTGCGCGGGCAACACCTACCTCCCCACGGGCGATGAGAAGGTGCAGCCCGCGTTTCGCGTGTGGCAGGCCTTCGCGCGTTGGACCCCCGTGTTCCCCATCGGCCGCATCGTCGGCTCGGGCTGCGTGCGCGGGCTCTCGGCCGAGGCCCGCGCGGCCTACGATGCCCCCTTCCCCACCGAGCGCCACAAGGTCGGCGCGCGGGTCTTTCCGCGGCTCGTGCCGACGCGACCGAACGACCCCGCGAGCGCCGCCAACCGCCGCGCGTGGGAGGCCCTGCGCGCATGGCAGAAGCCCTTCCTCACGCTCTTCGGAAAGAACGACCCCATCACCCGCGGCGCCGAGAAGCGGCTCCAGTCGCGCATCCCCGGCGCGGCGGGGCAGCCCCACGACGTGCTGCGCGGCGCGGGGCACTTCCTGCAAGAAGACGTCGGCCCCGAGCTCGCGGCGGCCCTCGTCGCGTGGATGCGCTGACCCGCCCACGACCCGACCGCACGGGGTCACGCCGACAAGCTCCCGCCCGGGGCTATGCTCCCGCGCCATGGAGGACGCCCCCCACGACGAGTCCCTCGCGGCCACGGTGAGCGACAGCCCCGAGCGACCGCGCACGCCGATGCCGCGCATCGACCTGCACGCGAGCACCCTCGACGACCTCGGACACGTCGCCCGCTACAAGCTCCGCGCCCGCCTCGGCGAGGGCGGCATGGGCGAGGTGCACCTCTGCCGCGACCGCCGCGTGGGCCGCGACGTGGCGATGAAGGTCGTGCGCGAGGAGCACCGCGAGCGCGACGACGTCAACGCGCGCTTTCTCCGCGAGGCGAGGGTCCAGGGGCAGCTGGAGCACCCGAGCATCGTGCCGGTGTACGACCTCGCGGTGAACGAGCAGGGCGTCGGGCACTTCACCATGAAGCGCGTGCGCGGGGTCACCCTCGACGCGGTGATCCGCGGCATCGCCGACGGAGATGAGTCGGTGCGCGGGCGCTTCACCCGCCACAAGCTGCTCACGGCCTTCACCGCGGTGTGCAACGCCGTGGACTACGCGCACCACCGCGGGGTGATCCACCGGGACCTCAAGCCCGAGAACGTCATGCTCGGAGACTTCGGCGAGGTCTACGTGCTCGACTGGGGCGTCGCGCGGGTCGTCGATGCGCCCGATCTCCCTGCGCCGCAAGGCGATCGCGTGCACATCTACCAGGACCCGACCACCCGCACCGCCGTCGGCGCGGTCATCGGCACGCTCGGGTACATGGCCCCCGAGCAGCTCCGCGGCGAAGAGGTCACCCCCCGCTCGGACGTCTACGCCCTCGGCGCGATGCTCTTCGAGCTCCTCACCCTCGCCCCCCTGCACCCGGGACACACCGCCGAGGCGCTGATGACCTCGACGCTGCTCGGCCCGACCCCCGACCTCGCCGCGCGCGTCGCCGACCCCGAGGCGCCGCCCGAGCTCGTCGCGATCTGCGCGCGCGCCACCGCCCTCGACCCGGTGGATCGCTTCGACGACGCCCGCGCCCTCTGCGACGCCGTCGAGGGATTTCTCGAAGGTGACCGCGACCTCGCGCTGCGCCGCGCCCTCGCGCGACGCCACGCCGAGCGCGCCGAAGCCCTTGCGACACAAGCGCTCTCGCGCGACTCGGAGTCGCACCGCAAGGAGGCCATCCAGGAGTCGGGCCGGGCCCTCGCGCTGGACCCGGGCTCCCCCGACGCCCTCGGCCCCCTGCTGCGCCTGCTCGTGGCGCCGCCCAAGACCGTCCCCGCCGAGGTGCGCGCGCGCGTTCAGGCGCAAGAGGAGGAGCAGGTCACCGTGGCCCTCCGCGGCGGCACGCTGGCGTACCTCTTGTGGGTGCCCTTCATCGCCGGGTGCTTCGCCATGGGCGTGCGCGACGTGCCGCGGGCGCTCGTCGCCGTCGCACTCTTTCTCCTCGTGGCCGCGCTGTCGTGGTTCACCTCGCGCCAGCGCGCCCGGGCGCCGTGGGTGATCCCCACGCTGGCGGTGCTCAGCACCCTCGCGGTGGTGAACCTCTCGTCGTTCTTCGGCCCGCTGGTGCTGGTGCCCGCGGTGCTCGTGGCGAACACGGCCGCGTTCGCGCTGGCCCCCTCCGCCGCGCGCTCGCGGGCGCTCATCGCCCTCGCCTGCGCGACCTTCGCGGGGCTGGTGGTGGCGCCCTACTTCGGGCTGATCCCGCCGTCGTATGCGTTCGACGCCGGGGTGATCCGGGTGCTGCCGCGCACCGTGGACTTTCACCCCGTGCTCACCCCGCTCGTGCTGCTCTCGGTGCACGCCGCGGTGCTGGTCATGGCCACGCGGCTCTTTCTGCGCCTCGGCGCCTCGCTGCGCGCGTCGATGGAGCGCACCAACCTCCTGACGTGGCAGCTCCAGCAGATCGTGCCCGAAGCCGCGCGCGGTGTGGGTTCGTCGATGCCCCCCAGCGCCGCGCGCTGCGCCCTCACGGAGTGACCGTCACCCGCGCGTGGGGTCGGGGCGCCCGCACGAACTGCGGAGGTGCCGTCAGGGATGCGCCGGTGGTAGGGACGTGGGCGTTGTGACGAGCCCTTCGACCGCCCGACGCATGAACTGGTCTGAGGCGGAGTACCTCGCGATGGAGGCGGAGTCGTCCATCAAGCACGAGTTCGTCGACGGCGAGGTCTTCGCGATGGCGGGGGCGAGGCCGGCGCACCACCAGCTCGCGGCGGCGGCCATGGTGGCGCTCGGGCTGCTCGTGCGGGGCGGGCGCTGCCGGGTCTTTACCAGCGACCAGAGGATCTACGTCCCCGCGACGGGGCTCTCCACCTACGCCGACGGCGGCGTCGTCTGCGGGCGCTGGGAGCTCCACACCGACGGGATGTGCCTTCGCAACCCGGTGTTGCTCTTCGAGGTGTTGTCCCCTTCGACGCGCGAGTACGACCAGGGCGCGAAGCTTGAGCACTACCGACAGATCTCGTCGCTGCGGCACGTGCTGCTCTTCGACGAGCCCGAACGTCGCGTCGAGCACCACCGCCGCGGCGACGATGGTGTCTGGTCGAAGGCCGAGCTCCGAGCCGGCCGCGTCGATCTCGCGGACCTCGGAGGATCCCTCGTGCTCGACGAGGTGTACCTCGAGCAGGCGCTCTGACGGTCCCTGAGCGACGGGCGGCGCGTGACCTGCGCCGCAAGGCCGCGTGTGTCGCAACCGCTTGGGACGCAAGGGATCTGACGACCGCACGGGCCGCGCGGGCCGTGTCCGCGTGGGACGCGTGGCGGGACGGCAGGGCGGGACGCACGGACCGCGGCCGGGAGGATTTCAGCGAGCGTGACGCCGTGGCGGACCGCGAGGAACGCGGCCGCGCGGGTGGTGGAGCGGTGACGTCGTGACGGGACGCGGGGGTCTCCATCGCGGGGGACGCGGGCGCGAGGGGAGGGAGCGCTTGACGCGCGGGACGCGTCGGGTGAGGGATGGTCGCGGAGCGCGACAGGGTGATGCAGGGACGCCACCTCCGACCGGCGACGCGTATCTCCGCGGGGATGTTCGCGTTGCTCGTGCTCGTGGTCGCGGGCCTCGCCGTGGCGCGGCAGCGGGCCCGGCGTGACTGGCCGACCGACGACCTCGAGCCCGTCACGGTCGCCCCCGCGGTGGCGCCCGACGTCGACGCGTGGCCCGCGTTGCAACGCGCGATGGACGCCTTCCCCCCCGCGAGCGGCCGCGCGATCGCCGCGCTGCGAGACGCGCACGACCTCACGGCCATCGACGCGGCCCTCGCGGCGACCGGGCCCGCGCTGTCGCGGTTCGAGCAGGCGCTCACGCACGGCGGACTCGTCGTGCTGAGACCCGCGACCCTCGGCGAGGCCGAGCCATCGCTGCAGAACCTGATGCACCTGGCCAACGCCTGGGTCCTGCGGGCGCGTGTTCGTGCCGCGCAGGGCGACGTCGCGCGCGCGCTCCAGGACCTCGCGACGCTCGAGCGCTACGCGACCGGCGCGGCGCACGGCGACAACGGGATCGTCCCACAAACGCTCGCGCTGGTGATCGAGCGTCGGCTGTTGGAGGAGCTCCCGAACGTCGTCACCGCCGCCGCCGGCATCGATGCGACGGCGGCGGCGCCGATGGAGCACGCGCTCGTCGAAGCACAGCGCAGAGGCACGACGCTGCCGGTCGTGGTCGCCGGCGAGTGCCGCTTCTTCGAGGCGGCGCTTCGCCTCGTCGGCACCGCGCCCACCCCGCAGATGCGCCAGGCCGCCGCGCGCGAAGGTCTGCGCGTTCTGCCGCGGGTGATCCCCACGTCGTGGGGCTTCGACGCCGACGCGACCTTCGCCGCCCACCGCCACCACTGCCATGCGCGGGTGCGCGCGGCGCGCGGCGCCCCGGGGCAGCGCCTGTTGCCGCCGCGGCGTTCGTACCTTCACGACGGCGGCGTCGGCGAATGGCTCGACAACCGCGTCGGCCGGGAGCTCCTGGAGATCGTCCTCCCGGCCATCGACCACACCATGACCCGCCACATGGCGCGAGAGGACGACATCATCGCGCTCCGCAGCGCGGCCCGCGTGGCCCTGGAGATCGGGCGATTTCGACGGGCGCGCGGCGCCCTCCCCGCGCAGGTGGCGACGCCCGGCGACCTCGCGGGCCGCAGCCTGCGCTGGGACTCCGCCGCGGGCGAACTGCGGCTGCACCTCCAGACGCGGTCGTCGGAGCGCCGAGCGCCCGTCGTGCGCTTCCCGTTCGCGTCGCGCTGACGCGTTCGCGCGCCGACACCGCGTCGCCCGAGGCGCAGATCGGCAAGGCCCGCGCCGAAACACGCGTCCTTCGCGTCGGCATCCCTCGGGCACCCCGAGCGCGAGACCTTGATCGCGCGCCAGGGATCACATCGGTCGCCCGCACGACCGGGGAGAAGGCCGTGCACGATCCGAGCGCCCACGAAGCGCCCGGGGCATCACGCACGGCCTGTCCCGCCGCGGCCCCCTACGTCACACACGGGCCGTTGCACTGCGACCGACACCGCGTGCACAGACACGGCCGGACCGTGGTCCACGCGGGGGACGAGGCGCACGCCGGCTGCCGGGGGTTGCGGAGGCACGACGCGCAGACTGCATCACCCACGCAGCCGCTCAGGGCCGGGCCGCACAGCGAGGTGCCGCAGCTCGCGCAGGAGGTCCCGATCCCCGCGTCGAGGACCGCGGGAGACGGAGGGCAGGTGTTGCTGAACCGGTAGTAGCGCTCGCCGTCGCACGAGCCCACCGAGGGCCCCGCGGCGGTGCCGGGCAAGCACCGCCCCGCGCACCACCCACAGTTGCCCTGCATCGTGCACGAGACGCAGTCGGTCTCGCGCCCGCACCGGTCACCCGCGTCGGGCCGCGGCGGAGGCGTGGGCGGGCCACCGTCTCCCGGGGCGTTCACGACGCAGGAGCTGTAGGTGACCAGCAGCGACATGCATCCCGGAAAGGGGAAGGCGTCGCCGACGCACTGCACCGGCGCCATCGTCGCGCAGTCGAGCAACACGCCGAAGAACGCGGCGCACACCGGCGTGGTGGCCGCCTCGTTGAGCCTCGCACAGTCCGCCTCGCAGGACTGCACCGCCCCGGCAGCACACCCCGGCGCCCCCACGAGCCTCGCGCACAGCGTCGCGCAGCGGGCGGGGACCACGATGCGTGCGCTGTCCATGGCGCTCGCGTCGGTGGAGGCGCCGTCCATGGCGCCCGCGTCGGCGCTCTCGGCATCCGTGGCGCTCGCGTCGGCGCCGCCGTCGAAGCTCGGGAGCGGGCCGCCGCCCAGGGTGCTCGGGCTGGCGCAGCCCAGAACGAGGGGCAACGCCCACGCGAAGCGTGTCGCTCGCGGACGTCGCGTGCGGTGTGGGTGTCGCGAAGCCTGCTTCACGGGCTGGGGTCGCACGGTCCTCCTTCAAGACGTGGCGCGGGGGGACGTGAAGACTGGCAGCGCCCCAGAGGCGTAGGGAGCGCACTGCACCGTGCGCCCTTCGACCGCGCGAACGTCGCGGAGACCGCGTGTCGCGTGCACACGCGCGTCCGCGGGCCGCGTGTGCTCGGGACGCTCACGGGAAATTGCCATTCGCACTGTATGCGGCGCGGCGCGCCCCCTTCCCCGGAGAAGCACGAGCCGTTCGGGTCTCCCTCCCGTGCAGCGCCCCCTCGCGGAGCTGGCGCGTGACCGCCGCGCCAGGTCGCCGGGTGATCAGCGCGCCCGGTCGACGCAGCGCCCGTGGAGCGAGTGCATGGTCCCGTTGCCGTCGAGGCCGAGCAGCACCCATCCCCGGCCCGCCGCCGCGTCGCTCGCCGCGCCGAGCACGCGCACCGGGACGTCGCGCTCGTCACGAAACACCTCCGTCGACGCGCGCTCCGAGGCCCACATCACCCGCGCGGCGCTGTTGAACCCGCCCGCGGCGGGGCGCGCGGCCCACGCGACGAAGGCCTCGCGACCCGAGGCGTCGATCGCGCCGGAGGTGTCATGCCACGCCGCGCCGCGCTGGAGCACGCTCGGCTCGCCCTGCGCGACGAAGTCCGCGAGGCCACGCCGCTCCAGGGCGACGTCGACCTCGCGCGCGCCGCGCGTCACGAGCCGCAGGAGCGCGTCGCCGGAGGCCGTCACGGGGGAGGCGCTGATGCCGTCGACGTAGGTGTTCGTCACCTCGATGGACGCGCCGTGGCCAAAGACGAAGCGCCGCGCGTGCAGGCGACGAACGCCGTCCGTGTCGCGGGGCTCCAGCGAGACGTAGCCCCCCAGCGTCGGGGCGATGGAGACCGCCGGGCCGTGGGGCGGAGACAGCGGGCTGGTGGGCGTGCTGCCGCCGGTGCGGGTGCCGTCCGTGACGACGTACTGTCCGTCGTCGAGAACGGCGTGGGCGAGGGTCTCCGACGCCATGTGGGCGTGACGAACAAGCCGTCGCGGAAGGTCGATGCGGTGGGCGAGGGTGAGCGTGAGGTCGGCGCCGAGCGTGAGGAAGTAGAGCGACGAGCCCGCGGCCATCACGCCCGTCCCGCCCGAGAACGAGAGCGAGATGCCCTCGACCCCGTTGGTCAGGAGCGGCAGCGACAGCGGGGTCCCGCGCGGCGCGAAGGACTCGCTGAATCCCTGCACCGCCACGCCGCCGCCGCCGTAGGGGTGCCAGGCGACGACGAGTCCGCCCGACACGCGGGTGATCTGCGCGGCCCCGACGGGGTCGCGGGCGAGAGGCGCCAACGCGCCGCACGGCGACGAAGGGTTCGACGCGTGCGCGGGGGAAGCGTCGGGCGCGACGACAGCGTCCGCGGGCGCGTCCGAGGGGATCGGAGCATCGGGCGAGAGGGCCGCGTCGGCCGCGGGATTCGGGGTGATCGTCGAGCCGCCGCAGCCGAGGAGCGAGGCGGCGCCGAGAACGCAGGGGAAGACACGCGAGGGCTGCATGCGACGGGAGTGGCCGGGGGGCTCCGCATCCGTCACGCGAAGAGAAGACGTCGCGCGCCCGGTGTTCGTAGCCCGCGGGCCGGTCCTCCGGCGGGTGCGCCAGAAACGCCGAGACCACCCGGTCGACGGCCACACGCATCGTGCGCGGGCGGCGTGTACGATCTCCGGACCGCCATGAGCGACGTGAACATCCTCGACGCCCTCGACGCCGCGCTGCGCCGCGGGGAAGACGTTCGCCCGATCGTGGGAGCCTTCTACCGGCTCGCAGCGAGCGCCGACGCTACCTCGCGAGACGAGATGCTCGCCTGCCTCGACGTGCGCATCGGCACGTACGACGCCGACCGCGTCGCGTCCCTTGCGGTGCTCGCCGGGGCGTTCGTCGAGCTCGGCGCCGACCCGCGGCACTTCCCGCAGTCGGTCTTCACGCACCTCCTCGCGCTGCTGTCGACCGTCGAAGGGCCCGACGACGATCGCGAGCTGCCCGAGAGCTTCTACGCGCTGGAGCAGGGCGCCATCGCCTACCTCTCGCGCGACGCGTCGCTGCGCGCCTCGCTGCCCCGCAAGGCCGAACTGCGCGCGAAGCTCCAGCGCTACCAGGAGCGCTACTCCTTCCTCGGCAAGATGCTCCAGGTGCTCGACGACGAGGTCCTCGTGGTGCTGCACCCCGCGTCGCGGCGCGGCTGGCGATTCGTGATGGGCGGCGTCGCTGACAATTTTCAGCTCCACCTCCGGCTGCTCGACGCGCTCGCGGGCGACGGGCCGGGGCGCATCGGGGGGAGGGTCCCCTCGCCCGAAGCCGTCGCGACCGAGCGAGAGGCACGCGGAGGCGGCGACGCGGCGGTGCAGAGCGACTGGCAGCTCGTCAACGCGTCAGGCGTGCGGCCCGGCGACGCCCTCGCGGGCTTCGGCGAGCACGACGCGTGGATCTGGGGCGAGGGCGTGCCCGCCGACATCGAGGTCTTCGAGGGCGCGCGGGTCGTGCTGATCGAGACGGGCGGGATCCTGCGCGGATGGAAGGCCCACAAGATCTTCCCGGCGATGGCCGCGCGGCTCGACCTCGTGGCGACGATCCCCGAGGACGAGGTCGTCGCGATGCTGCTGCGCATGGAGGCCCGCGCGCGGGCGTGACCCGACGGGTCCTCGAGGATCCCCCGCGCGACGTTGCCTCCGCGCGCGGGCCGCGTCGCCCTCCCCGGGCCACGCCTCGTCGGTCACCTCACTCCAGCACCGGCTGCATCCGCGCGGAGGTGACGCCGTCGCGGCCGCCCCGGAGCAGCCCGTACTCCCGGCGAAGGCAAGCGTCGCCAGAGTTCTCGTCGGTGCGCGCGCAGGTGTCGCCCACGAGCACGTCGACGTAGCCATCACCGTCGACGTCGCCACAAGGCACCGCGTAGCCGAAGAACGAAACCGGAAGGCCGTCACCCCGCACGACGACCTCTGGCGCCCCGAAGGATCCGCCGCGGTAGAGGACCAGCGCCGTGTCGCTGAGGGAGAGCGCCACCTCGTCACGCCCGTCGCCGTCCACGTCGCCCAGGGCGCCGACCTCCCACGCGAAATACTCCGGCGGCAGGGCGGGATCGGGCAGCGCCGGGGGCACAAGCGCCTCCGGGGTCCCGAAGCCCCGGGCAGAACCACGCCACACGAGCGCCTCTCGGGACGGAGCGCCGTCTCGGTGCCACGCGGCGATGAGGTCGGAGAATCCGTCGCCGTCCAGGTCGCCCAGCGAGGCCACGCGCACGGCGGTCTCGGCGGGGGGGCCCTGCTCGGGCAAGGGCAACGGCTCGGGGCGGGTGAGCCCGTTGGGGCTCCCGTGGAGCACGCGCACCCACGCAGCAGGCTGCGCGGGCGCGTCGCGCGAGACGGCGCACGCCACGGCCACGTCGGCGAAGCCGTCGCCGTCGACGTCGCCCGCGGCCGCGACCCGCGCTGCGCCGACAGGGCAGCGCACCGCAGGGGCGGGCTCCACGGTCGGTCCACCGCGGGCGAACAACTGGCGGTAGAGCCGCATGCCGCCGAGGCCGCCGGAACCGCCGAGCGCGAGTGCGTCCGCGAGGAGGTCTCCGCGCCCGTCGCCGTCGACGTCGCCGACGGCGACCACCGTCGCGCCGAAGTAGAACTCGCCCTCGCGCGCGTCGAGCCGCACCGCGGCGGTGGCCGAGATGCCCCGCGGACCGCCACGGAACACCCGCACGGCGCCTGCGTGGAGGCTCGCCAAGGAGCGCGGCGCGCGGGCCCTCCGCGACGGCGACGGCGTCTGCGCGCTCGACCAGAGAAGGTCGGCGTACCCGTCACCGTCGAGGTCTCCCGCGAGCGCGAGGGCGCCGCCCGACACACCCGCGGGCAGCGTGAGCCGCGCGGGGCGTCGGCGCACGAGGCCCGTCCGCGCCCCCCAGAGGAGCGACACCTGGCGTCCCATGGCGACGCCCGCCATCAGCGCGTCGCCGAAGCCGTCGCCGTCGACATCGGTGCAGCGTGGCGCGGTCGCGTCCGCGACGCCGGGGCGCGCCGTCACCGTGAAGCTCCACACCGCCGAGGCGCGCTCCCCGCGGCGCACGCGCCAGAACCACACGCCGGGCGCGAGGGGGGTGGTGGGCCGCCACGCCTCGCCCGCGACCTCAACCTCCGAGGCCACCGCCAGGCACGCGCGGTCGCGGCACACCGTGACCCGCGATGACCCGCGCCCGCCGTGCCAACGCAGGGTCGGCGTCGCCGTGAGGCTGCACCCGCCGGCGCGGGGTGCATGCAGCCGCGGGACGTCAGCGTCGCTCTGCGCCCCCACGCGCGACGGCGACGCCAGGGCCGCGAGGGTGGCGGCGAGGATGGGTCCGAGGCCGCAGCGGTGCACGCGTGTCATGGCCGGTCGCACGGCGCGAGGGTGCGCGCACCGCGGGCGGGGTTCAAGCGCGCCGAGTCGGTCCTGCCTCTCCTGCGGAGCACGGCTTCGCCCTCGCGCCGCGCCCGCTCGGTGCGTCCGCGTTCATGGGCGGCGACCTCGGCCAGCGCCCCCTCTCTCGCGTCAGCCATCGCGCAGCACGCGCCGCGCGAGCGCGACCTCGCGCGCCCGGTGTTCGTAGCCCTCCGGCCGGTCATCCGGCGGGTGCGCCAGAAACGCCGAGACCACCCGGTCGACGGATTGCCACAACGGTGTCGGTTGAAAGCCCAGCGCCGCCTTCGCCTTCGCGCCGTCCATGAACGACATCCACCGCTGCGTGAACGGAGACACCTCCC
>JBILLI010000861.1:0-3184 GCA_044376155.1 Polyangiales bacterium | reverse complement strand
CGCCCAGAGGATCAGCTCCCCGCGGTCGGCCACCGCGTCGATCTCGATCTCCTTGGCGTTGGTCTCGAACTTGGTGATCACCACGGGGTGGTCGGGCGACACCTCGACGGCCTTGGTGAGGTAGTTCCGCAGGTGCTGCGGCTCGTGCGCCACGGTCATCGCCGCGCCGCTGAGCACGTAGCTCGGACGCACCAGCAGGGGGTATCCGCCGAGGCCCTCCGACACCGAGACGAGGTGCGCGTCGGAGATGTCCGCGGTGCTCGTCCACGCGGGCTGCGCGATGGCGAGCTCGTCGAGCAGCGCGCTGAACTTCTTGCGATCCTCCGCGCGGTCGATGTTGTCGGGGGACGTTCCGAGCACCTTCACGCCCGCGCGGTGGAGCTTGAGCGCGAGGTTGTTGGGCACCTGCCCGCCCATGCTCACCACCACGCCCAGCGGGCGCTCGCGCTCCCAGATGTCGAGCACCGTCTCGAAGCTGATCTCGTCGAAGAACAGCTTGTCGCACACGTCGTAGTCGGTGCTGACGGTCTCGGGGTTGTAGTTCAGGAGGATGGTCTCGTAGCCCATCTCCTGCAGCGCGCGCACGGTGTTGACGCAGCACCAGTCGAACTCCACCGAGCTCCCGATGCGGTACGCGCCGCCGCCGAGCACCAGCACCTTCTTGCGCCACGACGGGGCGACGTCGTCGGCGTCGCCGTGGTGCGAGAGGTAGAGGTAATTGGTCTCGGCGGGGTACTCCGCGGCGAGCGTGTCGATCTGGCAGACCCGCGCCTCGACGCCGTGTCGCTTGCGCAGGGTGCGAACGGTGTGCTCGGTCTCGCCCACCACCGCGCCGATGCCCTTGTCGGAGTATCCCAGGCGCTTCGCGCGGGTGAGCGTCGCCGCGTCGAGGGTGGACTCGGGGCTCAACAGCTCCCGGCGGAACGCCACGACCTCGGCAATCTGGTGGAGGAACCAGTGGTCGATGCGGGTGAGCGCGTGCACCTGGTCGACGGTCATCCCGCCGTCGAAGGCCTTGGCGAGGGCGAGCATGCGCCGGGGCGTGGGGTGCTTGAGCTCGGTGGCGAGGTCGTCGAACTCGAAGGCCTCGGGGTCGAGGCCGTCGACGCCGATCTCCAGCATCCGCAGGGCCTTCTGGATGACCTCGGGGAACGACCGCCCGATGGCCATGACCTCGCCCACCGACTTCATCTCCGAGCCGATGCGGTTGTCGACCTCGCGGAACTTCTGCAGGTCCCACCGAGGGAACTTGCAGACGATGTAGTCGAGGGCGGGCTCGAAGAACGCGCTGGTGCGGCGCGTGATGGAGTTCGGGAGGTCGGGGAGGGTGTAGCCCAGGGCGATCTTGGCGGCGACGTAGGCCAGGGGATATCCCGTGGCCTTGCTCGCGAGCGCCGAGGAGCGCGAGAGCCGCGCGTTCACCTCGATGACCCGGTAGTCATCGCTGAAGGGGTCGAGGGCGTACTGAATGTTGCACTCGCCCACAACGCCGAGGTGACGGATGGTCTCGATCGCGATGGTGCGGAGCTTGTGGTACTCGCCGTCGTTGAGCGTCTGGCTCGGGGCCACCACGATGCTCTCCCCGGTGTGGATCCCGAGGGGGTCGAGGTTCTCCATGTTGCAGACGGTGATGCAGTTGTCGCGCGCGTCGCGCACGACCTCGTACTCCACCTCCTTCCAACCCCGGAGCGACTCCTCGACCAGCACCTGCGCGGTGCCGCCGCCGAAGGCGCGCACCAGGGCCGTCTCGAGCTCGGCGTGGGTCTCGCAGATCGCGCTGCCCTTGCCGCCCAGCGAGTAGGCCGCCCGGAGGATCACCGGCAGGCCGATCTCGGCCACCGCGGCGCGCACCTCGTCGGGGCTGTCGCACGCGCTGGAGCGCGCGGTCTTCACGCCGATCTCATTGAGCCGCTGCTTGAAGCGCAGGCGGTCCTCGGTGTCGCGCACGGTCTCGACGGGGGTGCCGAGCACGCGCACGCCGTACTTCGCGAGGGTGCCCGCGGCGTCGAGGGCCACGCCGCAATTGAGCGCGGTCTGCCCGCCGAAGGAGATGGTGATCGCGTCGATCTCCTCGCGCACGATCACCTGCTCGACGAACTCAGGGTTCACGGGCAGGAAGTAGACCTTGTCGGCCATCTGCTCCGAGGTCTGGATCGTGGCGATGTTCGGGTTGATGAGCACCGTGTAGATGCCCTCTTCGCGAATCGCCTTGATGGCCTGCGAGCCCGAGTAGTCGAACTCGCCGGCCTCGCCGATCTTGAGCGCGCCGCTGCCGAGGATGAGCACCCGGCGAGGCTTCTTGGGGAGGTACTGTCCGAACATCAGCGACCCCGCTTCATGGACCCGGCGAGCCGGAGAAAGTCGTCGAAGAGAAAGGCCGTGTCCTCGGGACCCGGCCGCGCCTCAGGGTGAAACTGCACGCTCGCGACGGGCCGCGTGCGCGCGCGGATGCCCTCGTTGGTGCCGTCGTTGACGTTCACGAACCACGGCTCCCAGTCGTCGCCCAGGCTCTCGTCGCGCACGGCGTACCCGTGGTTCTGGCTGGTGATGTAGCAGCGGCGGGTGAGCAGGTCCTGCACCGGCTGGTTCTGCGAGCGGTGGCCGTACTTCAGCTTGTACGTGTCACCCCCCGCGGCGAGCGCGAGGAGCTGATTGCCCAGGCACACCCCGAAGATCGGGATCTGCTTGTCGAGCAGCGCGCGCACGTGCGCCACGACGTAGCCCGCGTCCTTGGGGTCGCCGGGGCCGTTGCTCAGCATCACCGCGTCGCAGGTCTGCGCCAGCGCGGTGATGTCGGCCGTGGCGGGGCAGCGCAGCACCGTGGCGCCGCGGCGGTGCAGCGAGCGCGCGATGTTGTCCTTGCAGCCCGTGTCGACCAGCAGCACCCGCAGCGAGCCGCCCTCGTAGGTGATCAGCTCGTGGCAGGTGGTGTCGGCCACCGCGTCGGCGATCCGCACCGCGGCCGCGCGGGCCTTGCCCTCCTCGATGTCGACCGCGTCGTCGAGCAGCCACGCGCGCATCGTGCCGTGCTCGCGGAGCTTGCGGGTCAGCGTGCGCGTGTCGATGCCCTGCACCGCGGGCACGCCCTCAGACTCCAGCCATCCTCCGAGCGTGCGCGCGCTCGCGAAGTGGCTCGGCCACTCGGCGTGGCGCAGGCACACCATGCCCTGCGCCTGGATGCGGC
>JBILLI010000860.1:0-3185 GCA_044376155.1 Polyangiales bacterium | reverse complement strand
GCGTGGCCGTGTGCGCGTCGCAGCGCTGCGACATCACCTGCAACCCGGGCTTTCACGCGTGCGACGGCCGCTGCGCCGACAACACCGCCCCGGCCACCTGCGGCGACCGCTGCGCCCCCTGCCCGACCCCCGAGAACGCCGTCTCCACCTGCGTCGCCGGGCAGTGCGGCTTCACCTGCGCGGCGGGCTTTCGCATGTGCAACGGCGCGTGCTCCGACGGCACCTCGCCCCTCGGGTGCGGGCCGAGCTGCCTGCGCTGCCCCGTGCCCGCCAACGGCCGCGCGCTCTGCGCCAACCAGGCCTGCGCGTTCGCGTGTGATGTCGGCTACCACGCCTGCGGGACCACCTGCGCCAGCGACATCTCCCCCGCGAGCTGCGGCTCACGCTGCGAGCCCTGCCCGGTGCCCGCCAACGCGCGCGGCACCTGCGAGAGCGGGCGCTGCGATTTCGAGTGCCTCACAGGCTTCGTGCGCAACGGCACCGAGTGCCTGGAGCTCCCACGAATGCTCTGGCCGCCGTCGGGCGCGTGGGTCACGTCGCGGCGTCCGCGGCTGCGCTGGCGGCTGCCCGCGGGGGTGGATCCCGCCTCGCCCAACACCGACGTGCAGGTGTGCCGCGACCGCGCGTGCACCTCGGTGCTCGCCACGCTCCCCGCGGCCATGGGCGAGGGCGTGGTGGCCACCGACCTCCCGCGAGGAACGCTCTTCTGGCGCGTGCGCGCGCGAGGGGTGAACGCGTCGCCGTGGGAGATCTCCGTGAGCGGCGCAGGCGGAGGCACCGCGCCCGAGGGCGTGGCCTGGGGCACCTCAGGGGACTTCGACGGTGACGGGTACAGCGAAGTCATCGCCGCCGCGCCCTTTCTCTCCAACCCCGGCAACCGGGTGTACGTGTACCGGGGATCCCCCGAGGGGGTGCTCGCCAACGCGCGGCGCACGCTCGACGCCCCCGACCGCGACGCGCAGTTCGGCTTCGCCATCGCCGCCGCGGGAGACCTCAACGGCGACGGCTTCGGCGACCTCGCCGTGGGCGCGCCCGGGCACCTCTCGAACACCGGCCGCGTGCACGTGTACCTCGGGAGCGCCACGGGGTTTCGTGACCTCCCCGACCTCTCCATCGACGGTCCCGATGGCCCCGACAGTTATTTCGGCGTCGCCCTCGCGGGAGGCGGGGACTTCAACCGCGACGGCTTCGGCGACCTCGCCGTGGGCGCCAACCGCGCGGGCGGCGGCGGGCGGGTGCATGTGTTCTACGGCAGCGCGCAGGGGCTCACCCCGCGTCCCTCGCTCACGCTGCCCGGGCCGACGGAGATGGGCACGCGCTTCGGCAACGCCCTCGCCAACGCCGGCGACCTCGATGGAGACGGAGACTCCGAGCTGGTCGTGGGCGCCGACGGGTTCGGATCCTTCGCCGGGCGGGTGTACGTGTTCTCGGGCGGTCCCAGCGGCCTGGGCACCACCGCGCAGACGCTGGACCGGTTGCAGGGCGGGCAGTTTGGCATCGCCGTCGCCGGGGTCGGTGACCTCAACGGCGATGGGTTGCCCGACCTCGCCGCGGGCGCCACCACCATCGACGCCGGACGCGGACAGGTCATGGTCTATCACGGCAATCGCATGGCCCTGAGCACCACCCCCGCGGCGGAGCTCAACGGCCCCGACGCGCAGATGGCGGACTTCGGCGGTGCGATCTCCGCGGCGGGTGACACGGATGGAGACGGCTACGGCGACCTGCTCACCAGCGCGTCACGCTTCGACGATTTCACCGGGCGGGCGTACCTGTTCCGGGGAGGTCCCATGGGGGTGGCGGGGGCGATGCCCCAGCGGCTCGAGCTGATGACCGCCCCGCGGGGATTCTTCGGCGGCGCCCTCGTGGGGGCGCGGGACTACAACAACGACGGCTTCGGCGACGTCGCCGTCTCGGCCGAGCGCAGCAGCACCTTCACCGGCACCGTGGTCACCTACCGCGGCGGCTCCGCGGGCGTCACCGCGTGGACCACCCTCATCGGCCCCGACGGGGTGGTGAGCCGCTTCGGGTTCTCCGTGGCGTGCCGTCACTCCTCGGGGGGCGGGTCCCCCAGGCTGTAGCCCCGGATCGTCGAGCGGATCTCCATCGCCGTGCCCAGCGAGCTCTCGGTGCGCGCGGTGATCTCCACCACGCCCACCCCCGCGGCGAACCACGTGGTGGTGGTGATGCGCGTGCTCGGCGTCTCTCGTCGCACCGAGACCACCTCGCGAAAGACCTGTCCGCCGACGGTGCGCGTGGGCTCGCGGGGGCCCACGGTGTAGGTCGCGCCGTCACGGCCGGTCCACGTGGTGCCTTCGCGCACCGGGTCCTTGAGGATGTACTCCCGCTCGCGCACCACCCCGTCGGGACGGTATTCGTAGGTCTCCGTGCGACTCCCGCCGCGCACGAGAAAGGTGTCGCCGTCGGTGCGCACCACCGCGAGGGTCGAGAGCACGCTGTCTCCCCCGATGCCAGTCTGCACGTCGTAGCTCCACGCGGCCCCGGTGCGCAGGGGCATCCAGTCGCGCGCCACCGAGGCCCGCGGCGCCGCGGCCGGACGCTGCGCGCCCGCGCACCCGAGGAGCACCAGGGAGAGCAGAAGGTCCCGGCGCCTCATCGGTGGCCGAACCAGTGCAGGGTGATCGCGAGCAGGATCGCGCCCGTGGCGAGGAGCACGCCGACGATCACCGGGTCGGGCTTGAGCCGCTGCAGCGTGGCCTCCCCGGCCGCGCGGCGCGCAGGGTCGTCGCTGGTGAGCAGCTCCCGCGCGAGGCGGGCGGCGAGGGGGTGGTCCCCGCGTTCCAACGCGTGGTCGACGCGGAGGAGCTCGGGGTCGGGGGACACGGCGGAGGCGGCGTCGTCGCTCATGCGGTCGACGGCTACGTTACCTCGCGGCGCGTGACCCGGCGATGCGTGAGGAAGCGCGCGTTGCGCTCCCGCAGGGACTCCACATCGTCGCCCTCCACCCGGATCACCTTAATGGCCTCGTCGTCGCACTCTAGCTCACACGCGCCGCAGCTCGTGCAGCGCGCGGGGTTCACCGTGGCGAAGGTCAGCGTGAGGCCGTCGTCGGTGTTCACCACCACCCCCCGCACGGCGTCGAAGCCGCAGGTGTCGACGCACCACCCGCAGCCCGTGCAGCGCGAGAGCTCGACGAAGGCACGGCGACCCCGGGGCGCCTCGAA
>JBILLI010000180.1:0-11825 GCA_044376155.1 Polyangiales bacterium | reverse complement strand
GAGCGGATCCGCGGCGCGCAGCGACGTTGCTCCTCCCTTGCGTGGCCCAGCCACGCGGCGGTCGTCACGCCTTGCTGCGCTTGCGGCTCCTTCGCATCCGGCCCTTTCTTGTGACTCGCGACACTAGAAGGTCCCGCCCACGGTCAGCGAGAGCCGTGCGTTGTTCGCCACCGCGCCCACCGTGACGCCGTTGCGGTGCAGCAGCATCAGCGGGACCCCGGCCGCGAGCAGCGCCGCGCCCGCCGACGCCGCGCCCACCACCGCCGCGGGCTCGAGCCCCAGCGAACCGCGGCTGGTCCCGTTGAAGATCCCCTGGTCGGCGAGGGCCACGAACATCGTGGCGAGGAGCGTGGTGGCCCCCGCGGCGAGGAGCCCGATGCCGACGTTGTGCAGCGACGCTCGACCCGCGCGCACCCTCACCGTGGCGCCCTCGGCCGGCACCTCGACGTCCTCGTCGGTGGCGCGCACGCCCGGCGCGTGCGCCCGCAGACGGATCATCCCCGGCGGCGCCCACACGGTGCACGGCGTCTCGCAGCGCGCGGCCCCCCAGACCACGCCGCGGGCCCGCGCCTCCTCCGGCGGGCGGGTGATGCGTCGCTCGACCACGACCTGCAGGGCCACCCCGCGGGAACGAAGGTGCACGGGCACGCGGCCCGGGGCGGGCGCCGACAGGTCCACGAAGCCGTCCTGGGCGGCCGCGTCGCCGGGGCGCGCGAGGACCGGGGCGAGGCACAGGGCGAGCAGGGGGAGCGTTCGCACGACGAGGCCGTGAGCATACACGCCTCGAGGGGCGCTTGACCCGACGCGCGGGCCGCACCCATGCTCCGCCGCCCTCATGGAACGCCCTGCGACGAAGCGACTCGCGATGATCACCTTCGGGTGTCAGATGAACGTGCACGACTCCGACCGCATGGAGGAGCTCATGCGCGCCGACGGCTTCGAGCTCGTCGACGAGCCCGAGGGGGCCGATGTGATCATCGTGAACACGTGCTCGGTGCGCGAGAAGGCAGAGCAAAAGCTCCGCAGCGAGGCCGGGCGATTGAAGCGCCACGACGCGATCCTCGTGGTGGCGGGCTGCGTGGCCCAGCAGGAGGGCGAGCGCCTCGCGAAGGACATGCCCTTCGTCGATGTCATCGTCGGCCCCGACAACCTCGGCGAGATCCCCGCCCTTGTGCGCGACGCCGAGCTCGGCGCGGCGCAGGCCGTGCGGGCGGTCTTCGACGTCGACGCCCCGCGCTTTCTCACCCACGCCGCCGAGGGCGCCGCGGCACCGAGCGCCTTCGTCACCGTGATGAAGGGATGCAACGAGCGCTGCTCGTTCTGCGTGGTGCCGTACACCCGCGGCCCGGAGCGCTACCGCACCGCCGACGACATCGTCGCCGAGGTCTGCGGGCTCGTGGCCCGCGGCGTGCGCGAGGTCGTGCTCCTCGGGCAGACGGTCAACAGCTTCATGGACCCGACGGTGGCCGCGCTCCCCGACGCCGACCCCGACGAGTCGCAGTTCCCCGCGCTGCTGCGCCGCATTGTGCGCGAAGCCACTGGGCTGCAACGACTTCGCTACACCTCGCCGCACCCCCGGCACCTCACGGCCTCGCTCGTCGAGGCCCACGCTGAGCTCGGCGCGCTCGCCACGCACGTGCACATGCCCGTGCAGAGCGGCAGCGACCGGATGCTCCGGCGCATGATCCGGCGATACACCCGCGACGAGTACGTGCGCCGCGTGGAGTCTCTGCGCGGGTCGCGGCCGGGCATGACGCTGTCGACCGACGTCATCGTGGGCTTTCCCGGCGAGACCGACGAGGACTTCGACGCCACGCTCTCGCTCGTGCGTGAAGTGGGCTTCACCGGGCTCTTCGGGTTCAAGTACTCGCCGCGCCCGCACACGCCCGCGCTGCGCCTCGGCGACGACGTCCCCGAGTCGGTGAAGGCATCGCGGCTGGCCGCGCTCTTCGAGCTCTCGGAGTCGTTGACCCGCGCACACCTCGCGACCCTGGTGGGCACGCGCGCGCAGGTTCTGGTCGAGGGCCCGAGCCGCGGCGGCGCGGGGATGGTCTCGGGTCGCACCGAGCGCAACGAGATCGTGCACCTCCCGGCGCAGCCCGACGCGGGCGCGGGGGCGATGATCGAGGTCGAGGTCGCGCGGGCGAACAAGCACTCCCTGGAAGGGCGTGTGCTCCGCGTGGTGCACCCGGCCGCGGCGGCGCCGGTGGCCCCGCGTCGCGTGGGGCTGCCGGTGGTGTCGGCGTGAGCCCGCGCGTGCGGGGGCTGGTGCGCCCCTTCGAGGACCTCCACCCCACCCTGGCCGACGATGCCTTCGTGGCTGATGGGGCCGTGGTGGTGGGCGATGTCGTGCTCGGTGCGCAGGCGTCGGTCTGGTACGGCACGGTGCTCCGCGGAGACACCATGCCCATCCGTGTGGGCGCGCGCTCCAACGTGCAGGACAACTCCGTGGTGCACATCACCACGAACGTCGCGGGCACGGTCATCGGCGAGGAGGTGACCGTGGGGCACCGGGTGATCCTGCACGCGTGCACGGTGGGCGACCGCGTGCTGGTGGGGATGGGCGCCATCGTGCTCGACGAGGCGGTCGTCGAGCGCGAGGTGGTGATCGGCGCGGGCAGCCTGGTGCCGCCGCGTGCGCGCTTGCAATCGGGCTTTCTGTACCTGGGGTCACCCGCGAAGAAGGTCCGCGCGCTGCGCGACGGGGACTACGCGATGATCGAAGAGGGGTGGCGCGCGTACGTCGACCTCGGGCACCGGCACGCGCGCTGAGCGGCTCAGAGGCTGCTGCAGATGCTCGTGTCGACCGCGAGGTCGCCGAGGCAGCCCGTGTACGCCATGAAGCACGCGCCGGTGCCGGACTGGATGGCCATCGGGATCGTGTTCATCAGGCAGCGGTTGGCCGCGGTGATCTGCATCGCGCACATGGTGTTGACGCAGTTCTGATCCATGCACATGCGGTCGGTGGCGCACTGCTGCACCGCATCAAGCTCCATGGGACAGCAGGTCTGCTGCGCGGCGACGACACACTGAAGGCACGTGTTGGAGCTGGTGATCGCGGCCTGGCCGCAGCTCTGGTCCATGCCGCACATGCACAGCCGCGAGGCCACCGATCGGCCGCAGCGGCCGAAGTTGATCCCGGCGTCTGCCGTCGAGGAGCCCGAGTCGGTGCGCGTCGAGGAGCCCGAGTCGGTGCGCGTCGAGGAGCCCGAGTCGGTGCGCGGGCTGCCGCCGTCGCTCGGTGCGGTGACGACGTCGTTGCCGCCGCTGGTGCCGGCGTCATTGTTGCCGCCGCCGCCAGTGTTGGTGGTGGCGTTGCAGGCCGCGAAGGAGAGGGAGAGCAGCACGTACGCGAAGCGGTTCACGAGATCACCTCAGGACAGCAATGGTGGAGTCACGTCGGCATAGACCGGCGCGCGCTCATACCGCAGACTGTTCGAGGGAGAAAGAGGCGGGGGGAGGGATGTCGGGAGAGACTACTCGGCCTGGCCGCCGGACTCGGAGCGAGGGTGCGGCGTCGAGCCGCCCGCCGCGGGACGCGCACCGCCCGCGGGACGAGCCGGGGTCGCACCACCCGCCGCCGGGGTCTCCGCCGCGCCCGCCGCAGGCGCCGCGCCTTCAGGGTGCTCGCGGTTGTAGGCCTGGATCACCCGGTCGGTGAGGTCGATGTGCGTCGGCGAGAACACCACCGCGCCCTGGTCGAGGATCAGCGTAAAGCCTTCGGAGTTGCCGAACTGCCGCACGACCCCCTGGAGGTTCACCAGGATCTGCTTGGTCAGCTCCGCCTCGCGCTGCGCGAGCTGCTGCTGGTACTCCAGGTAGTTCTTCGAGAGCCCCTCGAAGGCCTGCTGGTACTCCGTCATGCGCTTCTGAAGGGCAGCGGCCGAGAGCACGTTGCGCTGCTTCTCGATCTCTTCCTTCTGGCGCTTGAGCCCGTTCTGGCGACGGTTGAGGTCCTCCTGGAGCTTCTCGAACTGCGCCTTGAGCTGGTTCTTCGCCCGGCGGCCGTCGTTGGTCTCGAGCAGCGCGCGCTGCATGTCGACCACGGCGACGCGGAGCTGCGCGTACACGCGCGGGGCGCCGAAGGAGAGGAGCGCGGCCACGAGGAGGGCCACGAGGCGGCTGCGGCCTCGTTCGGTAGCGGGGGCGGAGAGTGCGCGAAGTGCCACGTAGAACCTGTTCCTGCTCGAAAGGGCCGCGACGCTTACATGCCGCGTTCCGAGGGGTCAAGGACCGTGGCGCCGTCGCGGCGGTTTGCGCTGCGTGCGGTGATACGGCTCAGAACCGGATGCTGTTCTCGATGCGAAAGCGAATCCACTTGTACCCGAGGTACGCGCTCACCCCGAGGCCCACGGCGCCCGCGACCGGGGCCCCGGCAGCGATGACCACCGCCGACCCTGCTGCGGCCGCCGCCGCGGTCACCGCCTTGCGCGTCGCCTCTTCTCGCTTGCCCTGCTGTGGTGATGCCATCGCTACCTCCCGCTCGTAGGCGTCGACGGTAGCACGCGCCCCAGGCCGATGCCCTCGTAGGTGAAACCGTGCAGAACGGGCTCCTGCGCCTGCCAGACGTTGCGCCCGTCGAGCAGCAGCCGCCCCCGCATCTGCGCGCGGAGTCGCTCGAAGTCGGGCGAGCGGTACTCCTGCCACTCCGTGACCAGCACCAGCGCGTCGGCGCCCACCGTGGCGTCGTAGGGGTGGTCGACGAAGATCACCCGGTCGGCCACCGGGCCCAGGGCCTGACGCGCGGTGCCGCGGGCCACGGGGTCGTGCGCGCGCACCTCGGCGCCGGCCTCCACGAGCTGCGTGATGAGCCGCAGGGCCGGGGCCTCGCGCACGTCGTCGGTGCGGGGCTTGAAGGCCAGGCCCCACACCGCGATGCGCTTGTCGCGCAGGTCGGGGACGTGGCGCGAGAGCTTCTCGAAGAGCAGGTTCTTCTGCCGGTCGTTCACCGCCTCGGTGGCGCCCACCACGGCGAGCTCCACCCCGTGCTCGCGGGCGAGAAAGAGCAGGGCGTCGACGTCCTTGGGAAAGCAGCTCCCGCCGTAGCCCGCACCGGGGAAGAGAAATCGCGAGCCGATGCGCGAGTCGGTGCCCACGCCCTTGCGCACGCTGGTCACGTCGGCGTCGACGGCCTCGCAGAGCCGCGCGATGTCGTTCATGAACGAGATGCGCGTGGCGAGCATCGCGTTGGCCACGTACTTCGCCATCTCGGCCGAGCGCGGCGACATGAAGATCAGCCGGTCGCTGTTCAGCTGCAGCGGCGCGTACAGCTTGCGCATCACGGCCCGGGCGTGGTCGTCGCGTACGCCGAGCACCACGCGGTCGGGCTTGAGAAAGTCGTTGATGGCGTCGCCCTCCTTCAAGAACTCGGGGTTCGACACCACCGAGCACCGCACCCGCGCGCGCGCATCGAGGATCGCCTGGACCTTGTCGTTCGTGCCCACTGGCACCGTGCTCTTGATCACCACCACGGCGTCGCGCTGCAGGTGCTCGGCGAGCCCCTCGGCCACGGCCATCACGTACGAGAGGTCCGCGCCGCCGTCGGGGCGGGGCGGCGTGCCCACCGCGATGAAGCACATCTCCGTGTCGCGCAGCGCGTCGGCGAGGCTGGTCGTGAAGCGCAGGCGAGACTCGGCGGCGTTGCGGCGCACGAGCTCCTCGAGGCCCGGCTCATAGATCGGGATGCGCCCGTCGAGCAGCGCCCGCACCTTCTCGGCGTCGGAGTCGACGCAGGTGACCTCATTCCCGAACTCCGCGAAGCCGGTGCCCGCGACGAGCCCGACGTACCCAGTTCCGACGACGACGATGCGCATGGGGTGTTGCCTCGGGCTGCTACCACCGTCCCTCGCAAGGTCGCAAGCCGCTACGGGGCTCCGCGCAGCAGCAGCGCGGCGAGGGCGACGACCAGCGCCCCCGCGACGAGGGCGGCGACCGGGGCCCACCGGCGGGGCCGCGGTGGGGCGGGCGTGGTGCTCACCGGGGCTCTGCCCTGAAGCGCGTTCGCGAGGCCCTCGGCGAGGCCCCCGCCCGTCTGATACCGCCGCTCGGGGTCACGGTGCAGCGCCACCGCCGCCCAGGCGTCGAGGGCCGCGGGCATCTCGGGCCGCACCTGACGCGGCGGCGCGATGGGGGCCGTGAGGATCTCCACGAAGAGGTCGGCGATCTTGCGTTGCCGAAACGGCGCCTCGCCCAGCAACAGCTCGTACGCCATCACCCCGAGGGACCAGAGGTCCGCGCGGTGGTCCACGTCGCGCGACGAGCGGATCTGCTCTGGGGCCATGTAGAGCGGCGTGCCGAGGAGGGTGTCGGCGGCGGTGCGCAGGCCGTCCATGAGCAGCCGATCGGTGACCTTGGCAAAGCCGAAATCGAGCACCTTCACCCGCAAGGGCTCCCCCGCGAGCACGAACACGTTGTCGGGCTTGAGGTCCCGGTGAATCACCCCGCGGCCGTGGGCGTCGTCGAGGGCCGCGGCTACCTGCCGCACCACCGCGAGGGTGTCATCTCGTGAGAGCGCGCCCCGCTCCAGGCGGCGCTCCAGGCTCTCACCCTCGAGCAGCTCCATCGCGATCCACGGGCGGTCCCCCAGAACCCCCGAGGCGTGCACGATCACCACGTTGGGGTGGCGCAGCGAGAGGGTCGTGCGCGCCTCGCGCTCGAAGCGCTGCACCTGCACCCCGTCGGCGATGAACTCCGCGCGCAGGACCTTCACAGCACACCGCGAGCCGTCGACGAGGTCGGTGCCCCGAAAGACCTCGCCCATGGAGCCCACAGCGAGGATCTCGTCGAGCCGCCATCGCGCGTCCAGGGTCGTGCCGGGGGTGACCACCTGGGAGCGCGTTGTAGTGGGTCAACCGGTCCCAGGGCAACCGCGGCGAACTGTCGTCGCAGACTCGCGCGCGCCGCGCGGTGGGTGCATGAAGCCCGCGATGCTGCCCACCACGGGAATGGTCCTCTGCGCAGGCCTCGGCACGCGCCTGCGCCCCCTCACCGACGAACGCCCGAAGCCTCTGGTCCCCGTCGGTGACCGGCCCCTCGCGGCCTGGGCCATCGATCAACTCGCGGCGGTCGGGGTGCGTCGCTTCGTCGCGAACGCGCACCACCTCGCCGCGCAGGTGGAGCCCGCCCTGCGCCCGTGGTGCGACGCTCACCACGCGTCGCTCACGGTGCTCACCGAGGCCGCGCTGCTCGGCACCGGCGGGGGCATTCGCAACGCCCTGCCGCACCTCGGCGAAGACTTCTGGGTCTTCAACGGCGACGTGCTCGCCGCGCCCCATCTCCGACGCGCCGCCGAGGTTCATCACGCCAGCGACGCCTGGATGACCCTGATCCTCCGCGAAGACCCGCGCGCCGCGGCCCTCGGCGCCATCGAGGTCGACGACGCGGGGCGGGTGCGGCGCATCCTGGGGGAGGGCGACGCACCCCCCGAGCGCCTGCGGGCGTGTGTCTTCACGGGCATCTACCTGATCTCTCGGCGCGTCGCCGACGACCTCCCGGCCGAGGGATGTGTGGTGCGGCACACCCTGCGCCGGCTGCTCGCGCGAGGCGAGCGGGTGATGGGGGTCATCGACCGCGGACCCTGGCACGACCTCGGCACCCCCGCGCGCTACGCCGAGGCGCAGTTCGCCCTGCTGCGCGGAGAGCTCCAGGGCTTCGGGGGCTCCCCCGATGGGCTCTACCGGGGCGTCGGCGTGACGGTGCCCGAGGCGGTCACGCTGCGCGGCCCCGCGGCGCTCGGAGATGGCGTTTTTGTCGAGGGCGCAGGGGAGATCGCGCGGGTGGTGGCCTGGCCCGGCGCGCGGCTTCACGCCCCCGCGCGGGACGTCATCGTCACCCCGCGGAGCGTCGTGCCGTTCAGCGCCCCGGAGGGTGCTTGACGGGGGAGGGCAACTCCGTATAGTCCGCGGCCCTCCCGAGGAACCTCATGAATACCCACCTTGGTCTCATTGGCAAGAAGCTCGGTTGCACGCAGATCTTCGACGGCAGCGGCAACGTCGCGCGCGTCACCGTCGTCGAAGCGGGCCCCTGCACCGTTGTCCGCAAGCGCACCGTCGAGAAGGACGGATACGTCGCCCTGCAGATCGCCTTCGGCGAGCGCCGCGCGAAGCTGACCAGCAAGCCCCTCCGCGGCTACTACGAGAAGAACGGCGTCGCCGCCCGCACGGTGACCAACGCCAAGGGCCGTGAGGTCCAGGTGTACCCGCGCCACCTCCGCGAGCTCCGCCTCTCGGCCGAAGACGCCGCCAAGTACGAGGTCGGGTCCGCGATCTCCGTCGGCGACGTGTTCAAGGTCGGGCAGTTCGTCGACGTGTCGGGCACCAGCAAGGGCCGCGGCTTCGCGGGCGTCTTCAAGCGCCACCACTTCGCCGGCATGCCGAGCTCGCACGGCACGCATGAGTACTTCCGCCACGGCGGCTCCATCGGCACGAACATGACCCCGGGTCGCACCATGCCCGGCCGCAAGATGCCGGGGCAGCTCGGCAACAAGCGCTCGACGATGCTGAACCTCAAGGTCGCCGCGGTGGACACCGAGCAGCACCTGGTGCTCATCGAGGGCTCCGTGCCCGGCCCGAACAACGGGCTCGTGAGCGTCCGCGGCGCCGTCAAGCAGGGCAAGCACGCCTGAACCGCCGCTCGTGAAGCCGGGACAGAAGCCTGACCCCTTCACTGAGAAGGCCAAGAAGCAGGGCTATCCAGCCCGCTCCGTCTTCAAGCTCGAAGAGATCGACCGCCGCTGCCAGCTCGTGAAGCCGGGCATGCGCGTCCTTGACCTCGGTGCCGCGCCGGGCTCATGGACACGCTTCCTTGCCCAACGCGTGGGCCCTCAGGGCGCCGTCTTCGCGGTGGACCTCAACCCCCTGCGCATCCCCAGCGCGCCGCCCATCACCGCCGAACAGATGGACGTGCTGGAGGTGCCGCTGACGGTCTTCTCCGACCGCGGCCCCTTCGACCTCGTGGTGTCGGACATCGCGCCGCACACCTCGGGGATCAAAGAGGCCGACGCCGCGCGCAGCGAGGCCCTCGTCGAGCGCTGCCTCGACATCGCCGACGCCTGCCTCCGTCCGGGCGGCGGCTTCGTGGCGAAGATCTTCGTGGGCGCGGGCTTCGAGGCGGTGCGCGGGCGCATGCGCAAGACCTTCGGCAGCGTGCGGGTGATCAAGCCCGAGGCCTCGCGCAAGGAGAGCGTCGAGATCTACCTCGTGGGCCTCGCGCGCAAGGCGCCACCTCCCCCCGAGGGCGCGTGATCGTCTGCTTCGGCGAGGCGCTCATCGACCTCTACGCCACTCCCCTCGACGCGACCCCTGCCGAGGCCACGGCCTTCATCCCCCACGCCGGCGGCGCTCCGGCCAACGTTGCCATCACCCTCGGCCGCCTCGGTCTCCCCGTGCGCTTCGTCGGCGCGGTGGGGCGCGACGGGCACGGCGACCGGCTGCTGCGGGCGCTGCGTGACGCGCACGTCGACACCGCCACGGTGCAGCGCCGGGCCGAGCGCACGGGCATCGCGTTCGTGCGCGTGGCCGCGACGGGCGAGCGCAGCTTTCTGTTCTACCGACAGGGCGGCGCCGACTACGCCCTCGACGCCGAGGCCATGCTTCTCGCCGACCCGCTGCGCGGCGCCCGCACGGTGCTCTTCGGCAGCAGCGCGTTCGTCGCCGAGCCCCTCGCGACCGCGGCCCGCGCGCTGCTCGACGCGGCCGTCGCGCAGGGCGTCTCGGTGGCGGTGGACCTCAACGCGCGGCCGCACCTCTGGCCCGATCCCTCGGCGCTGCTTGACGCCGCGCGACGGCTGCTCGAAGTGGCCGACGTGGTGAAGGCCAGCGACGACGACCTCACGGCGCTGGGACTGACCCCGTCCCTCGACGCGCTGCGCGCGCACACGCGCCCTGGCGCGCTGCTCGCGCTCACCCGCGGCGCGGCGGGCTGGGAGGCCTCGCGCGGCGAGCTTCACCTCCGCGGCGAGGCCCTTCCCACCGCGTGCGTGGACGCGACGGGCGCGGGCGACGCGTTCTCCGCAGGGCTCCTCGCCGGCCTCGATGGCGCGGAGTCTCTCGACGAGGCGACGCTGGGCGAGGCGCTGCGTTGCGCGGCGGCCCTCGGCGCGCGGGCGGTGACGGTCGCCGGGGCGACCGCGGCGATGGCGCCGCCGTGGCCCGAGGGCGTACAGAAGTTCTTGCAGCGCAAGGAGTTGCGAACATGAGCGACGAACGAAGGACCACCACCCCCACCGCGGTGCGCGCGCCTCTGGGCGGAGACGTCTTCGAGATCGACTGGGCCGACGGCGTCACCGGGCGCATCCCCAACGCGTCGCTGCGGGCGTACTGCCCCTGCGCGGGGTGCCAGGGGCACAGCGGCACGATCCGGTACGTCCCGGGCGGCAACGCGGAGATCACAGGCATCGAGGAGGTCGGCTCCTACGCCCTCGGCATCACCTGGGGAGACGGACACGCGTCAGGGATCTACACCTTTCGCTACCTGCGTCGCCTCGGCGAGCTGCTCACCGACGAGGGCTTCGTGCGCGGGCGGCACGAGATCCCCCGCGCCAACACCTGACGCGGCGGTTGAAGCCGCGAGGGTCGTGCGGTAGGGAGGGCGCCGTCGTGCGTCCCCTTCGCGTTCCTGTGGCCCTCTTCACCGCGCTGGCGGGTCTCGGTGCGTGCGGTGAGAAGCGCGCGGTGACCGACGCGTCGCTGCTGCCTCCGCCGCGCGACGTGGTCCGCGTCGAGCCCGACGTGCCGCGCGTGGTCGATGCCGGTCCGTCGTTCACGCCGCCCACGGAGATCGTCGCGCTCTCGGTGTTCACGCCCGTGCGGCGCGAGCCTCGGCGTGACGCGCAGGCCATGGGCTACATGCGCGCGGGGGCGGTGACGGGCGTCGAGAGCGGCCCCCACGGGCGCGACGGTTGCCCCGTGCGGCGCGGGCACCCCGAGGGCGGGTGGTACAAGGTCACGGGCGGCGGGTACGTGTGCGTCGGCGGCGCGATGGCGCAGTCCTGGCCGCAGCGGGGCTTCCTCGCGCCGGTGCAGCCCGACCTCGACGCGTCGCTCCCCTATCCGTACGCGATCAACTACGGCCGCACGATCATGTACCGGCACGTGCCGTCGCGCGCCGAGATCCGGCAGTACGAGCCGTGGCGCTTCGAGCGGCCCAGCGCCGACGCCGCCGTGGCCGCGGCCCCCGCCGAGCCGGACGCGGGGCGACGCGCGCGACGCGAGCCCGAAGACGCCGGCGTGATCCGGCTCTCAGACCTTCGCGGGGAGCGCGGCGGCCCGGTGGTGCGACGAATGCTCTCGGGGATGTACGTCTCCCTCGACCGTCGCGTGACCGACCGCGAGACGGGCGAGCGCTACTGGCACACGCAGACCGGCGGATACGTGCGCGACGGGCGCCTCTCGGTGCTCCGCGAGGTGTCGACCTTTCAGGGCGTGGACCTCACCGACGGCGCGCACCAGCTCCCGGTGGCGTGGATGGTCAGCGAGAACGGCTTCAGCTACCGGCTCACGCCCAACCGCCGGGGCGCCTCGTACCACCGGCGAATGCCGCGGCTCTCGTTCATGCAGCTCCTCGACGAGGAGCCGGTGCACATCGGCGCGCAGACCTACTACGCCGCGCCCGAGGGCCTCGGGGCCAACGCCCGCAGCGTGCGCCGCGCGACGCGCCGAGAGCCGCCGACGGGCATCGGCCCGAACGAGCGCTGGCTCGATGTCGACCTCGATGAGCAGGTGATGGTGGCCTACGAGGGTCCGCGCCCGGTGTACGCCACGTTGATCTCGTCGGGACGTCGCGACTCGCCCGGCGCGTCGGAGCGCTTCGAGACCCCCGCGGGGAGC
>JBILLI010000179.1:0-11869 GCA_044376155.1 Polyangiales bacterium | reverse complement strand
GTCCCAGGAGGGAGGGATCACCCGCGCCGTGGGCCTTGCCGAAGGTGTGTCCGCCGGCCACGAGGGCGACGGTCTCTTCGTCGTCCATCGCCATGCGCGCGAAGGTCTCGCGCACGTCGCGGGCCGCGGCGAGGGGGTCGGGGTTGCCGTTGGGGCCCTCGGGGTTGACGTAGATGAGCCCCATCTGCACGGCCGCGAGGGGGTTCGCGAGGGCGCGGTCACCGCTGTACCGCTGGTCCCCCAGCCACGTGGACTCGGGGCCCCAATCGATGTCCTCTTAGGGCGCCCAGATGTCGGCGCGGCCGCCGCCGAAGCCGAAGGTCGTGAAGCCCATCGACTCCAGCGCCACGTTGCCCGCGAGGACCATCAGGTCGGCCCAGGAGAGCTTCTCGCCGTACTTCTGCTTGATGGGCCAGAGCAGTCTTCGGGCCTTGTCGAGGTTGCCGTTGTCGGGCCAGCTGTTCAGCGGCGCGAAGCGCTGCGCGCCGGTGCCCGCGCCGCCGCGGCCGTCGGAGACGCGGTAGGTGCCCGCGCTGTGCCACGCCATGCGGATGAAGAACGGGCCGTAGTGCCCGTAGTCCGCGGGCCACCACGGCTGCGAGTCGGTCATGAGGGCGTGCAGGTCGCGGGTCACCGCGTCGAGGTCGAGGGTCTTGAACGCGGCGGCGTAGTCGAAGCCCTCGCCCAGCGGGTTCGCGCGGGGGCTATGCTGATGGAGGACCTTGAGGCTGAGCTGCTTCGGCCACCACCCGGCGTTGCCGCGGTCACCCGCGAGGGCCTTGGGGCGGGATCCGTGGGGAAAGGGGCACTGCGCTTCGTTCGACATGGTCGGGCTCCTGGTCGCGTGGCCCCGTCGGCGGGGCGCGGTCATCGCGGCGTGATGCGACCAGGGGTAGCCCTCGAGGGACCCAACGTGAATTCGATTGTTTCTGTCGGATCGATCACCGGAGGTTATCGGTGACCGCGGGCGGGAGGGCGGGTCAGAGTCCGGCGATGGACATCATCGACGTCGTGCCGTTGCGCTCGTCGAAGACGAGGTAGAGCTGCTGCTGGCCGCGCTCGAAGAACGCGGTGTAGGCGCGCTGCGACTCGATCTCGGGCGGGAGCGGGCGGTCTCGCGGGAGCTCCGCGAGGGACCAGCCGCGCGAGGGGAGGGTGCTGCGATACCAGTCCCGCACCTGCCCGAGGGGGGCGTTCACGGCGTACATCCCGAGGGTGTTGGCCACGCCCTCTTCTTGCGCCGAGAGCACCCGGCGCATGCCCGGGAAGCGCCCGAGGCCATCGATGTCACGCCCCGGCGCGTCGCCCTGCGTGGGGAACATGTGCAGCAGGTCGAAGTGCCCGTCGGTGGCCACGGTCACGATGCGGGTGCCGCTGCTCGCGCGCTGCACGTAGGCGTAGCGCATGTGCCCGAGGCGCGAGAGGTCGCCGCTGTTCACGAAGGCCGAGATGCGCCGCGAGAGGTCGCCGCCGCGCACCTCTTCGCCCATGTCGAGGCAGGCCACGTAGCCCTGGCGCTCATCGCCCTCGCGCATCACCTCGAAGGCGCCCGAGCGGCGGCCCATGCGGGCCCAGAGCTGGTTGAACGCCGCGCCGCCGAGGGCGGGGTTGGTGCGCACGAGCTCGCGGGTGATCCCGCCGCCGCGGCGCGCGCACTGGGTCTCGTACCAGTCGAGCACGGCGCCGACGCCGTCTTGGGTCGTGCCCGTGGCGAGCTGCAGGGTCTGCCCGTTGAGCAGCACGCGCTTGGGGGTGTGCATCGCCCCCTGCTCGGCGTAGGGCATGAGCTGTCGCGCGAGTCGCTGCATGCCTTCGTTCACCTGCGCGCGGGCGGCGCGCATGCTGGCCACCGAGGCCACGGAGGTGCCGACGAACACGAAGGCCAGGAGGCGGGTCAGGTGCGGGCGGTGTCCCATGAGCTTCGCCATGACGTCGATCCCCTCAGCAGAACGGGGTGAACGCGCAGAACGCCTGCTGCACGATGCTGTCCGAGGTCGCGGGGACCGTGTTGCACATCATCTCCTGGCCCGCGAGCACCGTGATGCTCCCGCCGCCGAGGAGACCGGGCTTGGCGACGCTGCGCGTGACCCGGGTGCTGGCGATGGGGTTGGTGATCTGCAGGATGTTCCCGATCGAGCCCAGCACGCGCTGGAGCCCGTCGAGGGCGCTCGGGCGGTCACCCTGCGGGGCCTCGCCGCGGGTGATGGAGCACCCCGGGGGCACGCGCTGGCAGCCGTTGGTGGCGTAGGTCCACACGCAGGTGCGGGTCTCGGCCATGGTGTAGACCTTCGCGCTGTAGGCCTTGTGCATGTAGATCATGCCCGCCCACACCGCCGCGAAGAACGGCAGCATCACCACCGTCTCGGCGTAGGCCGCGCCGCGCTGGCGCCGCCGCGAGGACCTGGTCATCATCGGAGTTCTCCCGTCACTCATTGCCTGAAGCACGACCGTGCGATGTTGGTGCTGGTGCCCTGGTTGGGCAGCGTGACCTCGGCGCGGATCATCGAGAAGTTCCCGCCGGTGAATCCCATGAGCAGCATCGACGAGCCCGTGAGGCCCGCGTGGCTGAACTCTGACTGACCGGGCCGCGCTGCCTGCAGGCGCTGCTGCGCGATCTGCACCGTGCGGAGGTTGGTCTGGATCTGCTGGACGTTGCCCGAGCTCAGCGAGCGCGAGAGGTCCTGCATCTGCCGGATGGGCACGCCCGTGAGGAGCTGCGGGAGGTCGTCGCAGGCCATCTTCGACACGATGGGCACGCCGCAGTGAAACAGGTACGAGACCCGCACGGTGAGGTTGTCTTGCCCCCCGAAGCGGTCGCGAAAGTTCGAGTTCTGCGGGGCCTGCGGGAGCGTCACGCTGAGCGCCGCGTTGTTGTACGCGAAGGCCCCGAGGGCGAGGCGCACCGCGGGGCTGTTGGCGCCGCCGATGGCGTCGACGAGGCTCTGCCGCCGGGGGTCGCGGTCGTGCATGAGCTCGTCGAGGGAGGGCGACGCGGCCACGAGGGGGAAGCTCGCGGCGAAGCGCACGGCGTCGAGGCGGGCGCCTCCCTGCGGGGCGCCGAAGCCCGGCAGGCCGATGGAGCCCAGCGACGCGCCGAAGAGCGTGCCCAGCGCGGTGGCGCCGCCGGTCCAGCGGCCGCCGCCGTTGGCGTTGTTCATGGGCGCGCCGCCGTAGCGGTGGTCGCAGTCGGGAAACACCACGATGGCCGCGCGGGCCGCGCTCGCGGCGGCGTGCTGCACCACGAGGTGGGCGCTGTACATCAGCGCCTCCTGGATCATCCCGAGCACCATCACGAAGAAGGGGATGAACGCCACCAGGAACTCGACGTACACGGCGCCCGAGGTGTTCCTGCGGAGCGTGTCGGGGGTGCGGGTGTTTCGTGTCGCCATCGGAGGTTGTGCCTTCACAGCGGACTGTTCGAGAGCGCGGCGATGACGGTCCCGATGAGGATCGCCCCGCCCATGCGAATGGTCGTCAGCAGCTCCGGGCGGATCTCCCGGCGCCAGGACTTCGGCAGCACCGGGTTCAGCCCGATGAAGAGGGTGTTGGTCATCGCCGCGAGGAGCCGCCCGTGCCACGCGAGGCGGGCCATGCCCAGCACCCCCGCGACGCAGATGGCGAAGAACTCCGCCTCGATGCCGAAGTACATCCCGAGCAGCGCGCCGATGCCCGCGAAGACCTTCACGTCTCCGCCGCCGCCCACGCGCCGCGTGCCCCCGTCCTCGGACGTGAGCTGCTTGCGAAACAGAAGGTAGGGGAACAGCCCGCACGCCACCGCGCCGAGCAGCGCGTGGGCGACGCCCCACAGCGCCGTGCGCCCCCCGAAGGACCAGTAGTCGTACCCGCGGGCCCCGGCCAGGGCTTGAATGCCCACACCCGCGAGGAAGGCGCTGCCGGAGATCCAGTTCGGGATGTGCCCCGTGCGAAAGTCCGACACCGCCGCCGCGGCCGCGGTGAGCACGGACACTCCGATCGCCAGGGTCAACAGTCCGCCAGACACGCTCGACACTCCCCTTCAAAACAGCAACGCCGCGCTCCCTCCGGAGAGGGGACGCGGCGCCGCTGCGATCACGACCTCGCGGTGCGTGGAACCATGAGCAACGGGCTCTGCGCCCGCGCGATCACGGCCCGAGGCCGGAGATCTGGCTGTTGCCCGAGTTGATCTTGCCGACGACGGTGTTGCCGAAGGTGCGCCACGCGGTGATGCCCACCACCGCGATGAGGATCAGGATGATCACGTACTCAACGGTCGAGAGGCCCTCGGTGTCCTTGATCAGCGCGCGCACGTTGTTCTTCTTCATGATTCCTGCTCCTGAGTGATGGGGTCGAAACACCTTGTGTCGCTGCCGTGCCTTCACGGGAAGGGCATCATCAGCACCGTCTGTGCAAACCGATAGTAGTCCACAAAGGGACGACCGAGCGAGTACGTCGCGGCGGCGGAGATCACACTCACCAGCAGCAGCACCACCACGTACTCCACGAAGGCCGCGCCCACCTCGGGGCGGCGAACCTTCACAGACCGGGTGGGGCGACGATCGCTCACGGGAGATCCCTTCTACACGGTCCGTGCCACCGCCCGCCAGCGGGTCTTCTCCCCCCGCGACGACCGAGATTCGCGCGCGGTCTCTCGCGAAATGCCCTGAAACCCGGGGCTCACCGGGGGGTCACGGGTCCCCCCGGGTGGGACGTCTCCCTCCCATCCCCAATCTCCCGGGGGAGGTGGTGGGAGGGTCCTTTCCCAGGGATCAGTCCGACCCCCCCCACGACCATGACCACCAGGTTCTCCATCATTGCCCGGGGCGCTCCCCCGAGGGAGGTCACCCCCGGGGCCACCAGGGCCAGCGCCGCGTAGGCCACCACCGACGCCGGAGTCAGCACCGCGAGCCACCACCCCGCGGAGATCCCCGTGCGGGTCACCCCCTCGGGCGTGACCAGGGTGAGCACCCCTCCGGGCGTGGGCTCGATCCCCACCCGTCCGCGCCAGTCGAGTGCACGCACCCACCGCGCGACCCCGGGGTGGGCGGTGGTGTCCACCCGCAGGGTCCACGCGCGGTCCTCGGCGGGCGCGAAGGCGTGGTACCCGAGCAGCATCAGGAACGTGAACAGCTGCGGGAACAGCCACTCCTGCATGAGCACGTGCATGCACCCCCCGACGACAAAGGCCGTGCGGCGCCACCGCGGGGAGAACAGCATGAGGGGCAGCAGGGTCTCTACCCCGAGGATCGCCGTCTGCGCCGCCGCGGCCATGGCAGGCGCCGAGAGCCACGGCGCCAGCGCGGGGTTCACCAGGCCCCGAAGGCCCGACTGCGGCACGCGCTCGGTCACGATCCAGCGGACCACCGCGCCCCCCTCGCGCCACCACGGGTGCGCGAGCTTCGCGACCACCGAGAGCAGGTAGATCAGCCCGATCTGCGCCTGCACCAGCCGCGGCACGAGGGCCGTCACCGTCTCTGAAGCCTCTGCGCCCCAGGGGCTTCGCGCGCGCGTAGGCTCGAGCCCGGTGATGGCCACGAAGAGCCAGAGCACGTAGTAGTTGTTGTGATAGACCTGCGGCGCGAGGGCGTGGAGACCCGCGAGGCTCGCGCAGAGCACCCCCGCCGACGCCCGCGGCACGCGGCCTGACATCACCCCGAAGGCCGCGATCAGCGCCAGCGCCCACAGCCCGTGCGGGGCTGCGGCCCTCATCCCTTCTCGCCCCACCGCGTCGAGCTCCAACCGAGGGGACCACTCGGCCTCGGCGTGCAGCAGGCCCAGCACCGCGAGCGCGCCGGTGGCCGTGCGCAGCGAGAGCAGCGCGCGGGCGGGGGTCACCTCGGCGAAGACCTTCGCGCTCAACGGCCCACCCGCAGGGTGCGCGAGAAGGTCGGCCAGCCTGGCGACGCGCAGCGCAGAGTGCTCTCGACCCGCGCGCCCGCGGGGAGGGTGCGCGCCCAGCGCCGCAGGAGCTCGTCGAGGGCCGCGGCGACGTCCCGGTCGGAGTCGGAGTACGGGGCGAAGAGCCAGACGGCCTGGGAGAACTCTCCCTCGGTGCGGGCGGTCAGCACGGTGTGCAACGCGCTGCCGCGCACGGGCATCGGCGCGGGGGTGCCGTCGTCGAGGGTCGCGCGGAGGTCGTGCGCGCAGCGGCCCACGAGCGGGCCGGCGAACATGGTCCAGGCGAAGCGGCCCGAGAGGGGATAGGGGGCGTCGAGGCGCAGGCGGGTCAGCGGGAGGAGCAACTGCGCCGTGACGAAGAGAACGCCGACGGTCTGGGCGGTGGCGGGGCGCACGGGGCGATCATCGCACCGCGCACCGGGGTCAGTCCCTGTCGCTGTTGGGGCTGTTGATGGGGAAGAGCTTCTTGCGCTTGATCATCTCCACCAGGGTCGTGCGGTTCAGCCCCAGGAGCTGCGCCGCCTTGTTCTTGTTGTTCCCGGTGCGGGCCATCGCCTGCATGATGAGGCTGTTCTCGTAGTCCTCGATGATCTGCCGGAGGTCGATGGACCCCGTGGCCGGGAGGGTCGCCTCGGGGGCCTCGCCGCGGGTGGACTCCACGGGCATCGCCGAGGGCGACACGGAGCTCATCGACGCCTGCGGCGGCGGGGGGGAGAGCAGCGCCGGCGCCGTCACGCTGACGCGGGGAGAGAGGGCGGCATGTTCGTCGGTATGGTCATCCATCACGGCTCGCACCGTCGGCGGGAGGTCGCGGAGCGCGATGAGCGGGCCCGCAGAGAGCAGAACGGCCCGATGCACCGCGTTCTCAAGCTCGCGGATGTTCCCCGGCCACGGATATCGCCGCATGGCCTCGAGGGCGTCGGGCGAGAAGCCCGCCGGGGGCGTGCGGCCCACCTGCACGCTGAACTGCTTCAGGAAGTAGTTGGCGAGCACCTCGATGTCGTCGCCGCGCTCGCGCAGCGCGGGCAGGCCGACGTGCACCACGTTGATGCGGAAATACAGGTCCTCGCGGAGCTTGCCCTCGCGCACGAGCTCCTTGAGGTTCTTGTGGGTCGCGGCCACCACGCGCACGTCGCTGTACCGCGGGGTGGTGGCGCCGAGCTGCGTCGACTCGCGGTTCTGCAGCAGCCGCAGGAGCTTCACCTGCGCGTGCATGGGCAGGTCGCCGACCTCGTCGAGAAAGAGGGTGCCGCCCTCGGCCGCGCCCACGCGACCGATGGACTCGTGGGTGGCGCCGGTGAACGCGCCGCGCTTGTATCCGAAGAGCTCGGCCTCGATGAGGTTCTCGGGGATCGCGCCGCAGTTCACCACCACCAGCGGACCGCGGGCCCGGCGGGAGGCGTCGTGGAGGGCGGCCACCACGAGCTCCTTGCCCGTGCCGCTCTCGCCCGTCACCAGCACCGTGCAGTCCGAGGGGGCCACGCGATCGAGGGTGTGCACGGCCTCTTGGATCGACGGGTGGTGCCCGATGATCTTGCCCGAGCTCGTCTTGCGAAAGGTCTGCCCCAGCGACGGGGGCAGGGACTCGGGGACGTAGGCGTTGGTGTTTCCCTGCGCGTTGTTCATGGCCGTCGTTGCTCCTTCAGTGCACTGAGCGCATGCGCAGCCCGGGGAGGTGGGCATTGACGCAGCGTCAGCGCGCAGACCGGTCAACGGCGGCTGGTCGACGGACCTTGAGGGGGGACCGTCACTTTTTCGGCCGGGGGCGTCCGAATTGTGGCGCGGGGGGGCTTTGGGGGTCAGCGGCGCAACGGGATCACGTTGTCCGGCGGGCGGTCCGCGGCCACCTGGGCGACGGCGGTCTTCCACGCGTCGCGCAGGGGGCCGAGCACCCGCAGGACCTCGTCGATGGACTCGGTGCGCTGCCGCGCGTTGGCCTCCACGAGGTGCGACATGCACCAGCGGTACAGCGGCATGAGCTGCTCGCAAAGGGTCGGGTTGTGCGTCGGGTCCAGGGCGGCCAGGAGTTGCTCCAGGATCGCGTGGGAGCGCGAGAGCCGCTCGCCCGCGCGCTTGCGGTCGCCCCGCTCCATCGCCGCCTTGGACTCGGCGAGGAAGCGAAACAGCCCGTCGTAGAGCATCACCAGGAGCTGGCCAGGTGAGCAGGTGGTAATGGCGACGGCGCCGTACTTCGAGAGCGCCGTCGCGGCGGAGGTGGTCATGCGTCAGGTCCCTTCTTCGCGCGGTTCAGGAGTTGTTGTTGAGCGTGGCGATGGAGGCCGCCGCGGCGCTGGCCGCGTTCCACCGAACGCTGTTGGCGTCGAGCGAGGCGAACTGCCGCTTGAGCCCCGCGGTGTAGGCTGTGAGGCGGAGCTGCATCCGGTCGATCTGCTCGGTCATCGTTCGGCTCTGCCGGTCCAACGAATCGATGCGCGAGCGCACGGAGCCGTTGGTGTCGGTGACCAGCGAGTCCACGGTGTCCATGAAGGACTTCATGGCCCCGATGGAGCCCGAGGCCGTGTTGTTCACGAAGAGCTTCGACACCCCCGTGGGGTCCGCCGCGAGGGCCGCGTCGAGCTTGGTGCTGTCGAGCGTGAGGGTGCCTTCGTTGGTGAGCGAGACCCCGACGCTGCCCAGGGTGGTGTACCGCCCCGAGGTCCCCGCCACCGACGACGAGAGGATCGTGCGAAAGCGGTCCTGCGTGCCGCGCATCGCGCGATCGGCGGCGAGCACGGGGTTCGTGGCCTTCACGCTGCCGAAGCCCGTCGCGGTCTTCGTCGCGTTGACCACGTCGTTGTAGGCCGTGATGAAGCTCTGGATCTTGGTCTTCAGCGCCGTCGAGTCCCCCGCCACCGTGACCCTCGCGGCGGTGGTGGTGGTTCGGGTGAGGGCCAGGGTGACCCCGTCGATGACCCCGGTGATCTGGTTCGTCGGCCGCGTCACGGTGACCCCGGTGGGGCCGTCGATGCGCAGCGAGGCGTCCTGCGCGGTCTGGTAGGTGTTCGCGGGGTTCGCGAGCCCGAGGGTGAACCCGGTCTCGCCGAAGGTCACCGTGTTCGCCGCGCCGCTGTCGAGTCCGCGCACCTGGAGCCGATAGTTGCTCCCGTCGAAGAGCACCGAGGCCTGCACCCGGGCGCCGCTCGACGAGATCTTCGACGCGATGTCCGACAGCGTGTCGGTGTTGGCGATGGTCACGTTCACCGCGGGGTTGGCGCCCACGGTGAGGCTGAGCGTGCCGGCCATGTTCAGGGCCGTGCTCTGCGAGGCCTGGTTGCCGCTCCAGGTGCGCTGCTCCCGGGCGAGGGCGAAGACCTCGATGTCGTAGGCCCCCGCCGCCGCGCCGCCGTTCGCACTCGCCACCAACGCGGTGTCGCTGGAGGTCGCCGTGAAGGAGGTGAACCCGTCGCGGGTCGAGAGCGCCCGGGCCGCGGTCTGCAGCGCCGACAACCTCGTCGAGAACTGCGAGATGGTGGTCTTGGCGCTGTTGACCTGGCGCTGTCGGGCCTCGAGCTGCGTGATGGGCGTCCGCTCGACCTCGGTGAGGGTCGAGACGAGGCCCTCGACGTCGAGGCCCGAGCCGAGTCCTGCGATCGAAATGACCATGGTGTGGGGGGTGCTCCTTCAGACGGTTGAACGGCCCGGGCGAGGAGGGGGGCGCGGGCCCCCTGGCGGCGGTCAGCGGGAGAGCGGCCAGGGGCGTCCGCGCGGCGCTCGATCAGCCGCCGCCACGGAGGAGCGAGAGGGCGAGCTGCGGCGCCTGGTTCGCCTGCGAGAGGATCGACGCGCCCGCCTGGGAGAGCACCTGGTTGCGGGCCAGCGCGCTGGTCTCCTGGGCGATGTCGGCGTCGCGGATGCGGCTCAGCGAGGCCGAGAGGTTCGTCTGCAGCGACTGCAGGTTCGCGACGGCGCCCTGCAGGCGGTTCATCGCGGTGCCGAAGCGGGTGCGCACCTGCGCGAGCGTCTGGATCGCGGTGTCGAGGGTGCTGAGCGCGCCCTGGGCGTCGGTGACGGTGGACACCGAGATCAGCGAGAGCCCCAGGGCCGAGACGTTGGCCCCGCCGAAGGTCACGGAGATCACGTTGTCGGCGCTGTTGTTGATGCCGACCTGGTAGGTGACCGTGGCCACCGCGTCGAGGAGGTTCTGGCCGTTGAAGGTGATCACGTTCGCGATGCGGTCGACCTCGCCCGTGAGCGCCTGGAACTCGGTGTTCAGGTTCTGCGAGTCGTTGGAGCTCAGGGTGCCGTTGGCGCCCTGCACCGCGAGCTCGCGGAGGCGGGTGAGGATCCCGTGCACCTGCTCGGCGGCGCCGTCGGCGGTCTGCGCCATGGAGATCCCGTCGTTGGCGTTGCGCTCCGCCACCGCGAAGGACCGGACCTGCGCCTCCATGCTCTTGGAGATGCCCAGGCCCGCGGCGTCGTCGGCGGCGCTGTTGATGCGGTAGCCCGACGACAGGCGCTGAAAGCTGTTCCCGAGCATCCCCTGGGTCTTGGAGAGGCTGTTCTGCGCGACCATGGAGGCGGTGTTGGTCTGGATGTAGAGCGGCATGACGAGTCTCGTGCTCCTTCTCGCGCCGCGGTAGCGGGCGCGGTGTGGGGCCGACGACACCGCGGCACTGGCGCGTCGGTCACGGGGCTCGAACGGCCACCGAACGCCAACGCTTGACCCTCGGAACGCACGAAATCACGCAGGGGCGCGCTTCGGACAGGGCCGTCCGAAGTCGGGGCGCTCAGGGCGAGATGATCACGGGCGTGCCGACGTCGACGTGGCGGTAGAGCTCCTCCACGTCGTCGTTCGACAGCGCGATACACCCATCGGTGGGTCCCCACCGTTGGATGAGCCCAAACTGATGGGCGAAGGGGATCCACATGCGCATCAGCCAGGCCCGCTCCCCGCGGGACCCGTGGATGCCCACCCCGAAGCCCGGTCGCTGCACCCCGAGCTGACGGGCGCGGTGGAGGTCGGCCTCGTTGGGGTACGAGATGCCCATGAAGCGGTGGAACCTCCGGGTGCGACCGTGCGACACGAGGTGGTAGGTCCCCTCGGGGGTGCGCTCGTCACCCTCGCGGACCTTCGGCCCCACGGGGTTCGCCCCGAAGGTCACGGTGAACCGCCGGGCGCGCTGGGCGCCGCAGTAGAGGTCGAGCACGCCGTCGGACTTGTCGATGTGGATCGAGGCATTCTCGCAGCGCGCGGCGGCGGGGTGGGGGGCGCCGCGTCGTTGTCGGTGCCGCGCGTCGGTGCCCGCGCAGACCGCGAGGAGCGCCAGGGGCAGGGCGAGGTGACCCAATCGCATGGCTGACTAGCTATCGGCGGCCGCGGCGGGTTGCAAGTCTGCGGCGAGGTCAGGCGGTGGAGTCTCTGGCCCGGGGGTATACAATGTCGCCGTGGACGATTGCTTTCGACGATGGGCGCTGACGGCGACGCTGGCCGTCGCCGGGTGTGGATCCCCCGACCGCGACAACCCCTTCCGCACGAGCGCGGTCGACGCGGGGCTGCGCGACGCGGGGGGCGCGGTCGACACGGGCGTTGCAGTGGGCGGCGCCTGCCGCGACGACCGCGACTGCGACGACCGCATCGCCTGCACCGACGACACCTGCGTGGTGGGCGGGGTGTGTGAGCACCTCGCGGTGAACAGCCGGTGCCCGTCGGGGCAGACGTGCTTCCCCGCGCAGGGCTGCGCCACGATGGCCACGCGGCGGTGCGCGATGGACGCCGAGTGCGACGACGGCGTGCCCTGCACCCGCGATGTCTGCCTGGCGGGCAACATGTGCAGCAGCATCCGCGACGACGCGCGCTGCGGCGCGGGGCAGGTGTGCGGGGCGATGGGCTGCATCGCCATGGGGCGCTGCACCGGCGACGGGGAGTGCTCCAACGGGACGTGGTGCGACGGCGACGAGCGCTGCGTGAGCGGCGTGTGTCAGCCGGGCGCGCGGCGCGCGTGCAGCGACAACGACCCGTGCACGGGCGACATCTGCAACGAGGCCATGGACCGCT
>JBILLI010000859.1:0-3204 GCA_044376155.1 Polyangiales bacterium | reverse complement strand
ACTCCCCGCATCCACGTCAGCGAGGCAACCATCATGCACACGAACAAGTCCGAGACGAGCACCCCCCGCACCACGCCCGAGCCCATCCGCGATCGGTTCCCGAAGGAGTGGAACCAGCTCAAGACCTCCGCGCGCTCGACCTTCAGCAAGCTCACGGAGGACGACGTGCGGGCCGTCAACGGGCGCTACGACGAGCTCTCGGACCGGCTGCGCAAGGCCTACAACTACTCTCAGGACCGCATCGACACCGAGATCCTGAAGTTCATGTCGACGGTGACCCCGGGGCAGGTCGTGGGCGCCGCGCCGCACATCTCCGCGCCGCCGGTCGTGGGCGCCGCGCCGCACGCCGCGAGCGCGCCGGTCGCGAAGCACTGAGCCTCATCGCGCCGCGGCGCCTTCGCGCGGCGCGCTTCTCACCCTCCGCGCGCCATCCTCCGCGCGCCATCCTCCGCGCGCCCCTCACCTCACAACACTCTCCGCGCACCGCACACCGCTCACCGCACGCCGCGACGCGCGGACCACCTCGAGCCGGCTGCGTGGTGGGGAGCGTGCGTGGTGGGGAGCGTGCGTGGTGGGGAGTGTGCGTGCGGCAGGCGCGGAGCGCCTCGCGAGTGAAGGCGGCAGGTCAGGCCGGGCGCGACGCGGCGCCGTCGGATGGCGGGCTGTGGCGCGCGAGCATGTCGGCCATGTCCTGCGCGTGCTCCTCCTCGCAGGCGAGGATCTCCTCCAGCATGCGCCGGGTGCTCGGGTCGCGCGTCCCGAGGTACCGGATCATCTGTCCGTACGACTCGATCGCGATGCGCTCGGCGATGAGGTCCTCGCGGATCATCTCCACGAGGGTGCCGCCGGGGCCGTACTGCGAGTGCGCGCGGGAGAGCAGGGTCTCGGGGTCGAAGTTCGGCGCGCCGTTGAGCTGGGTGATGCGCCGCGCGAGCGCGTCGGCGTGCACCAGCTCCTCCTCGGCGTGCTTCAGAAACTCGTCGGCCACGTGCGCCTCCACCCGACTGTGCGCCATGTAGTAATGGCGCTTGTACCGCATCACGCAGACGAGCTCCGTCGCGAGCGCGGCGTTGAGCATGTCGACGACCACCTGCGGGTCGGCCCCGTAGCTCTCCACCACCGCCCCGTTCTCGATGTGCTCCTGCGCGTGCCGGCGGATCGCCCTCACGTCCGCGTGCGGTGGCATCTCTGACTGCGCTCTCATGCTCGGTCTCCTCGGGTGCTTCGCGGCGCTCGCCGCCGCGGTGGGGCGCGCCCGCCACGGCGCGGGGATCGCGCGGTGGATCATCGGGCACGCGGCTCTGTCGATAAGAAGTTCGCAAGGACCGCGAACCACCGGCGCCAGCCCAAGACGCATCGCCTGGGCGCACTCGCGACGCGAGAGCCGGTCGTTCGGGAGTTCTTGCGAACTTCTTACCAACAGAGATTCCGTCACGCGGCGGGGGTCCCCCCCGCGCCGCACAGAGAGGGAAAGCACAGATGATGCCGCCCGTGATTGCCGTGCGCGCGGCCCGCGCAGGGGTGCAACCTCGCCACACCGTGACAGGGTGGGCGTGCGCGGCGGGGATCAGGGATCTCGTGGGTGTGGGCCGCGACGGGGCACATCGCGGTCGGCGCAGCGTTGGGGGGATGAGAGGATCAGTGCGGGCGGTGGGCGAACTCCCACCCGCTGCGCACCCCGGCGCGGGCCTGGGCCCAGGGTCGCGGGTCGCCCGTCGACTCCCACTGCGCGCGCAGGGACTGGTCCAGCGCGTCGCCCCAGGTCACGTCGGGGTGCTGCAGGTGCACGTTGAACCCGAAGCGCGCCTCGCGCTCGGCCTGCTCCCACGCGGACTCGGCGTCGGCCCGGGCAGCGTTGGCGACGGTGATCTTCTCCTGCTGCCGCAGGATGTCGTGGTCGGCCGCGCGCGTCGCGTCCATGATCTTCTTGTCGGTCGTCGCCTTCGCCTCCGCCGCGTGCCGCTGCAGGTCGCCGACCTTCACGCTCAACCGACTGCGCTGCTCGTCGATGACCGCGCTCGCCTTCACCACGCTCTCGCCGCTCCGCCGGCTCACGTCCATCATGTGCTCGAAGGCCTCCGCCGCGGCCTTGGCGGTCTCCTTCGACGACGGCGCCCGGGTCTTCGCGTCGACCGCGGGCATCGCCGCCGCGCCGAGGGCCTGGACCACCGTGTCGCCAGCGTTCTGGTTCAGGCTGCGCGTGCCGTCGCCCGTGAGGTCGGCCTTGGTCTGCACCCAGTCTCGGCGGAACGCGTCCTTCACCCGCTCCCACCCCACGCTGGGGGGCTCGACCACGTTGAAGGCACGCACCGGGGTCGGATCCGAGTCACGCAGGTTGTCATCTTCCATCGCAGGCTCCTCGAAGGGGTCGCGCGCCGACCGCGCGGGGGTGCGCCGTGTCGCAGCGGTGGCCCCCTCGGGCGTGGTGTGTGCAAGCCCGCGACCACGCGGGGTTCAGCGGGCGTTCACCGCGCAGGCCGCGAGGCGAAACGAGCCGACCTCCCGCGGGCCGCGGGTCACGCGCACCCGTCGAAGGTCCCGGCAGCGGTACCCGCGGAGCAGCGCCGCGGGGTCACCCGGGTAGCGCGCGCTGTCGACGTAGAGCACCGGCGCGCCCGGGGGCGGGGTCCGTCGCTCGAGGAAGTCAAACGCGGTGCGCGCGGGGCTCACGCAGTAGGTGCGGGGCGCGTCGCGGGTCTCGGTGAGCAGGTGGCCGCAGAGCACGTTGTGCGAGCTCGCGAGCACCACGCCGGGGCCCAGCCGCGGCGCCTCGAGCGCGATCGCCGCGCGCAGCTCGTCCCAGCCCAGGGTCTCGTTCACCGGGTCGCCGTCGCCCGCGGGCAGCAGGCGCAGCAGCGCCGTCGAGCGGCTGTGGATCACCGCGACCGACAGCACCGCCACGCTCAGCGCGAGGCACGCGCGGAGGTAACGCGCGAGGCGCACCGAGGCCCGGTCGACGACCTCGTCGAGCCACGCCGCCGCGGCGATGACCAGGGGCACGTAGCCCACCAGGGTCCAGTGGGCCTCGGCGTCGTGCGCGCGCACCATCACCGCGTAGAAGAACCCGAGCACCGGCACGCTGCCGACGACGAGCAGGCGGTGGCGAGGGTCCGTGACGGCGCGGCGCGCGACGAGCACCGCGGCGGCCAGCAGGCCCGGGAGGATCAGCGGGTGAAAGAGCACGAGCTGCCCCACCGCGAGCCG
>JBILLI010000004.1:0-37216 GCA_044376155.1 Polyangiales bacterium | reverse complement strand
GCAGCGCCGCGGCGAGCGGGACTTTCTCATCACCATCGATGGCCGTGTGCTGATGAGCAGCATGAACGTCCGCTCCGAGGCCGCGCTGGGGACCCTCGGCGCCCGCGGCCTCGGCGCGCGCCCGCAGCCCCGGGTGCTCATGGGCGGTCTGGGCATGGGCTACACCCTCCGCGCACTGCTCGACGCGCTGCCCGCGGAGGCGCAGGTCACCGTCGCGGAGCTCAACCCCACCGTGGTGTCCTGGTGTCGCGGCCCCCTCGCGGACCTCACCGCCCGCGCCGTGGATGACCCGCGAGTGACGGTGGTGGTCGGTGATTTCGCAGACGTGCTCCGTGACGCCGCCCGCGCCCCGCAGCGCCTCGACGCCATCGTCATCGACCTCTACGTGGGCCCCGACGGAGACACCCCGGCGAGCGATCCGCTGTACGGCGTCGCCGCGTGTGAGCGGGCCTTCGCGGCGCTGCGCCCGGGCGGGGTCTTCGCGGTGTGGGCCGAGGCCTTTCACGAGCGCTACGCCCGACGCCTCGCCGCCGCGGGATTTCGCGTGGACCACGAGCGCCCCGCCCGCGGCAACCGCCGCTTCGCGGTGCACCTCGCCACCCGCCCCGAGGGTCCGTCTCAGCGGCGCGCGCCCGAGGCATCGGGCCGCACCGCGAAGCCGCGCTGAATGAGCATCGGGCGGGCGCGCAGGTCGTCCTCGACGAGGCGGTAGACGGCCTCGTGTCGGCGCGACGGCAGCGCCGGGAAGAGGTGGTGCACGAGGTGGTAGTTCTGGAACTGCAGCAGCGGCGTGAGCAGCCGCTCGTGCCCGAGGCGCATCGTGGTCGCGCGCACCACGTCCTCGTCGGCCGTGGCCTCGGCGCCGACGTGCGGGAGCCAGAAGAACAAGCACCCCGCGAGCACGAAGGTGAGCCGCGACGGGATGAGCCACAGCAGCACGACCTCGCGCCCGTAGCCCGCGTGCGCGAGCAGCGCGATGACCGCGAGCGTCGCGGCGACGTGGGGCAGCGCGCGCAGGAGGTGCCGCCGGGCCGTCGCGTCACCCGACCGGAGCACGTGGGCGACGTAGGCCGCGTCGATCGTCGCCCAGCGCAGCGGGAGCGTGATCCCTCCCTCGTGGGACCAGCGGTCGGGGTCGCGCGGGCTGTTCGTGTGGCGGTGGTGCTGCAGGTGCGCCCAGCGAAAGAGCCCGAGGGTCGCGTGCGGGGCGAGCAGCAGCAGGCCGAGGGATCCGAGCGCGTCGTTGAGCCCGCGGCGCCGCGCGAAGCTCCCGTGGATCGCGTCATGGATCACGGTGAACAGCCCGTACATCAGCGCCGTGGCGCACGCGACCGCGGCGGGTGCCGAGAGCGCGCCGACCGCGAGCGCCCGCGCGACGCAGGGGAGGCCGAGGACCGCCAGCAGCAGCGCGGCGAGCGTCGGCCAGGCCACCGCGGGGACGCGCGCAAGATCCCTGAACTGCTGGGCTTTCTCCGCCGGCACGCGGAACCTCGGCGCGCCCACGGCTACGCGGCCTGCGCGAAGTCGCGGGTGTCGTACATCGCCACGATGGCGCCGGCGAAGCGCGCCAGGAGGCGGCCCTGGGCGGTGCCCTCGACGCCCTCGCGGCGCAGGGCCTCGCGGCCGTCGGTGAGGGCGCGGTCGCAGAGGTCCCGGAGGTGGGCGCGTCCGTCGTCGCCCACGAGGGTGACGGCGTTGACCCGGCCCTCGCGTCGCTCGCGCTCGCAGCTCCGAAGGTCGTTGGCGAGGCGCACGGCGGTGGAGAAATCCCGCTCGGCGCGGCGCAGGGCGGGAAGCACGGCGCGCGTCGCCGAGGCGCTGGTGGCGATCCACCCGGTGAGGGTGACCCACGCCACCCCGATGCTGTCGCGCGCCGTGGAGAGGTACGCGTCGAGGTCGGCGGCGGGGTCACACGCCCCCGGGAGCTCGGCGCCCATGGCCGCGAGCATGCGCGCCATCGCGTCGGCCCAGGCGTCGAGGAGGTCGCCGCGGAGGTCGGTCATCGCGAGGCGCCGACGCAGGTCGGTGATGGCCCGCGCGATGGGGTCGAAGGCCACCTCGGGGCAGGTCTCCCCCCGCGCGACGGCGGTGTACTGCGCGACGCGCAGCGTGGACTCGTCGAGGGTGAGCGCGCCGTCGTCGAGGAGGTCGTCGAGGGCGAAGAGCACCAGGCCCGCGTCGGCGACCATCGCGAGCACGCGCATCGGCAGGCCGACCCCGGCGTGGCTCACGACGGCGGCGATGGCCTGTGAGCGGTCCGACCGCACGAGCGCCGACGGCAGGATCGTCGACGCGGCGATGTGCGCGAGCACCTGGCGGGTCTCGGTCGGGGTGCGAGGGCGGGCGGGCGATGCGGTGCGGGCGGTGTGCATGGTGGACCTCGAACGACGCGCCACCGGAGATCGGTGCGCCGCGGTGATCCGAGGTGATTGCGAGCGACATGCCACGCGCCGCGGGCCCTGAACGACGCGCAAAAAACGCTTCAATTACAGGCATTTCGCGCGAGGCCCGACACGGTGCCCGGGCACACCCGCAGGCACCGCCCCTGGCACGGTGCCACGCGCTCGCTACGCGGGCGGGAGCGCGGCGAGGAGCTCGGCGAAGTCGGAGACGAACCAGTCCGCGCCGACGCGCACGCGCTCGCGGGCCGCGACGCCGCCGTAGCCGATGAAGCCGTCGGCGGGGGGGCGCGCCTCCATGTCGGTGACGCCGTCGCCGACCATGAGCAGCGGGTCGTAGCCGAAGCGGTCCTTGAGGTGCTGCAGCGCCGCGGCCTTGCCGCCGCTGCGGCTGGTGAACACGTCGGGGTCGTAGCCCAGGTATCGCCCGTCGAGCGTGAACTGCAGCACGTTGGCGAAGACCCGCGCGGGCGGGATGTGCAGCGTCGCCGCGAGGGGGAGGATCATCTCGCTGAACCCGCCGCTCACGAGGTAGACGTGCGTGCCCCGCGCGGTGAGGGCGGCGATGAGGTCCGCGACGCCCGGGGTGAGCCGCGGCGGGTGCGCCGCGAGGCACGCGGCGATGAGCCCGGTCGACGGGCGAATGAGCGCGAGGCGCGCGCGCAGCGCGTCTTCGAAGGGCACCGCGCCGCCCATCGCGTCGCGGGTCAGCGCGGCCACGCGGTCCCCGACGCCGGCCTGCGCGGCGAGCAGGTCGATGCCCTCGTCGGGGCTCACCGTCGAGTCCACGTCGAAGCACACCGCCTGCGCGGCGGCCCAGAGCGCGCGGATGTCTCTCGTCGCCTTCATCGCGCGCAGATGTAGCCGCGTGGGCGCACGGACTCAACCGCGCGCCCACGCCCCGAGGAGCGAGCTCAGCCCCCGGCCCAGTCGATGCAGTCCTGGTCGGTGTGCTGGTTGTTCACGGGGAGGTCGAGCATGAGCGAGCGGATGTGCATGCGCCCGCCGTTCGCGACGTTCTCGCAGCGGCCGTTGGTGTACTGCCGCACCTCGCGCGCGCGCACGTCGCGGAACTCCACCCGCATGCGCGTGCCCACGGGGTTCATGCGCTGGAGCTGGTGAAAGATCACCGTGCCCGCGTAGGCCACGTAGCCGCGCTGGTAGCGCCACGTGGGCTCGGTCTCGATCCCCGAGATCGTGGACACGAAGAACGGCGCCGCGGGCAGGCGGTGGTTCGCGAGGTCGATGGTGCTCCCCGTGGCCGGGCCGCCGTTGTTCAGGAAGTCATAGAAGCGCAGGGCCACCATCTGGTTCTCGATGTCTTCGACGAACACGAAGAGCGAGCCGTTCTCCGGGCGGTAGCACTGCATCGACCAGTTGAAGCGGATCGTGTCGAGCTCGAGCACCGGCCCCGTGGTCGTCGCCGGCACCGGGTCGGAGCAGGTGCCGTTCATCGTGAGGGGCACGTCGGGCGTCACCACGGGCACGTCGCGCGGAGAGGTCACGTCGCGCGGAGAGGTCACGTCGCGCGGAGAGGTCACGTCCCGCGCCGGCGCCCCCGCGTCGGTGACGCCCGGGAGGCACCGCGCCACGTAGCCGCGCTCGGCGTAGCAGTCGTTGTCGCGGTCGCAGAAGCACAGAGACTCCCCCGGCCAGCACCAACGGATGTTCCCCGCGGCGTTGCGCGGCTCGCCGTTGCGGTCGGGGGTCACCACCTCGTAGCGACAGGTCACGTCCCGCGCGGCCACCACGTCGGGCGAAGGCAGCCGCACGTCGTCGGGCGCCGCGACGTCGATCCCGCCCGCGTCGGTCGCGACGGCGACGTCCCGCGGGGCCGCGGCGGCGTCGTCGGTCGCTGCGGGCGCGGGGGCCTCCCCACAACCGATCATGAGGAGCGAGAGCGCGAGCGCCGTGTTGCGTGCAGTGTCCACGGCCGAGCGATAAGCCCGTCGCACTATCCCCGTCAACGCGCGGCGGCCTGCAACGAACGCCCGCGACGCGGCGTAGCCCCGGTGCATCTCCCCCTGTCAGGAGGCTCCCTCATGCTGCTCCGCCCGCTCGCCCTCGCCCTCGCCCTCGCCGCCTGCACCCGCGCGCAATCCGCGCCGCGCCCCCCGCCCCCCGCGCGAGAGACGGGGTCGGTGACCGCGCCCGCCGCCCCCGTGGCCGACGAGCCCACCGGGGTCACGCAGCCCGCCGCCCCCGCGCCCGCGGGGCTCTCCGAGGCCACCTTCGCGGGCGGGTGCTTCTGGTGCCTCGAGGCCTCGTTCGAGCGCGTGAACGGCGTTCGCGCGGTGCTGTCGGGCTACACCGGCGGCCGCGAGGAGCACCCGAGCTACGACGCCGTGAGCAACCACGGCACCTCCCACGCCGAGGCCATTCGCGTGCACTTCGACCCCGCGGTGGTGACCTACGAGCAGCTCCTCGACCATTTCTGGCGGCACATCGAGCCCACCGCGCGCGACCGCGCCTTCGTCGACGTGGGGCGGCAGTACCGCTCGGCGATCTTCGCGCACACCCCCGCGCAGCGGGCCGCGGCGGAGCGCTCGAAGCAGGCCCTCGCGGCCAGCGGGCGCTTTCGCGAGCCCATCGTGACCCCCATCGAAGACGCCGCGGTGTTCTGGGTCGCCGAGGACTACCACCAGGATTTCTACCGCACCCACCCCGACCGCTATCACAGCTACCACGAGCACTCCGGGCGCCGGGAGTTCCTGCGCGCGCACTGGGGCCCCGACGCGGACTACTGAAATCCGCGCTACCTTCGCGCTCGCGCATGAGCGACGGACCCGGCCTCGCCCTCTTCTCCGACCGCGCGCGCCTCGGCGCGTGGCGCGTCGCGCACGCCGCGGGGGGGCTCCGCGGCACCCTGCACCTCAAGCTCGCGCGCGACGACGGCGCGTGGGTGCGCTGCATCGTGGGCGCGAAGGGCGAGCAGGCCCTGGTCCAGACCCGCGCGGGCAGCGTGTACTACAAAGACTTTCACGGCTGTGCCGACGGCGAGGCCGCGCAGGCCGCGCGCACCCTGGCCACGGCCCTCGACGACGGCTCGCTGCCCCTCGCGGTGCTCTTCCCCCACCTCGCGATGCACGCCACCCCCACCGCCGAGGACCGCAAGCTCCTCGGCGCCACGCTGCGCGCGCAGCCCCTGCTCCTCGGCGCGGGCGGGGAGCCGTCGCTGCCCGAGGCCCGCGCGTCGCTCTACTTCGACCCCCCGGGCGTCGCGGAATTCCTCGCGCCCGAGGTCACCCCGGGGGGCGCCCCGGTGGCGGGATGCACGCTCCAGGCGATCTACCTCCCGGCCGTGGGGCGTCGTCAGGCCGTGGAGTTCAACAGCCTCGTGCTGGAGTTCTCTCGCGGCGACGAGCTCGCGCGCCTGCGCTTGAGTGTGGGCGGGCGCGAGGGCTTCGGCCGCGTGGGCAGCGCGCTCTCGCTGGACGTGCTCGGGGTCACGGGCGAGGTCGAGGGCATGTCGCTCGCGACCACCTCCCTCGCGTCGTGGCTGCTCACCCTGCTGCGCCTCAAGGGCGCCGATGACCTCGCGGTCACCGTGCCCACGCGGGCCGAGGAGCTCCGCGCGCTGAGCGTTCCCGCCGACCGCGCGCCGCCCGGCGTGGCGCCCGCGGGCCCCGTGGGGGATGCGGGGGAGGGTCCGCCGCCGGCGCTGAACCTCGCCATCGACTCTGACTGTCACCAGGCCTGCGCGTTCTGCTCGGTGAAGTCCTACGTGAAGCCCTCGGACGGCGGCGCTGATGAGCTGTCCAACGTGCGCTTTCAGCTCCGCAGCGCGCGCGAGCGCGGCGTGCAGGAGGTGCGGCTCAACGGCATCGACCCGCTCACGTTCTCCCGCGTGCTCGACGTGGTGAGCGCGGTGAAGGAGCTCGGGTTTCGCCGGCTCACGGTCTACAGCTCGTGCCGGCGCCTCGCCGACGACGCGTTTCGCGCGGAGTTCCTGCGGCGCGCGCCCGAGGAGCTCACCGTCACGGTGCCGCTCTACGGCGTGAGCGCGAAGACCCACGACCGCGTGGTGGGCGCCCCCGGCGCGTACCTCGAGGCGCGCCGGGCCTTCGACGCGCTGCTCGAGGTCGCGCGGCGCAATCCCCGGGTCAAGGTGCACGCGTCCACCGTGGTGGTGACCCACAACGTCGGCGAGCTCGCGGCCCTCGCGGCCTTCGCGCGGGAGCGCGAGGTGGAGCTGCACCCCCACGTGCCCTACCCCATGCGGCAGACCACGCGGGACCCCTACGCCGACTCGGTGGTGCGCGAGTCGGAGATCGTCTCGACCTTTCTCGACGACCTCGGTCGCTTCACCCGCCGCGCCGACCGGGCGTGGGCGCTGAACCTCCTGGGCCTCGCGGTGCTGCACCCCTGCCTCCTCGTGCGCGAGGAGCGCACGCGGGGGCTGCCCGTCTTCGGCGCCGGGGATCAAGACCGCCGCCCGATGCTCCCGGGCACCGAGTACCGCGCCGCCGCGCGCTTCGTGCACGACTCTGGCGGGGCGGCCACGGCCGACGACGCCTTCGCGGTGAGCACCGTGCCGTGCCCCCACGCCGAGCGCTGCGCCCTCGCGCCGATGTGCCCCGCGGAGCACTACGCGGTGTACCAGCAGCGCTTCGGCCTTGACGAGTACGAGCCCGTCTCACCCCGCGCGCTCTACGGCCTCCGCAAGGGGTAGCGCCCCGTCGCGGCGCGCGCGCAGCATGAGCTCGAGCGCGCCGATGCGCAGGATCCGCGGCAACACCGCGCGAAAGAGCTCGCAGTAGGGGCTGCGGCCTTGCACGTCGCCGTCGCGGCGGTGCAGCAGCAGCGGGCACCCGCCCGCGCACGAGCGCCGCCAGGCGCAGGCCGCGCAGGTCGCGTTGGGCGCGTCGCGCAGCCAGCGAGGGAGCTGTCGTTGCGCCTGGAGGTTGGCGTCGAAGCCCCGCGAGGGATCCAGCGCGAGCGCGCCGGGGTGGTGCAGCGTGGCGTGACAGGGCGAGAGCCGCCCGTCGTGAGAGAGGGCGCCCCCGCTCGTCCCCGCGCCGCACGCGCTGCGCAGCGGGCGCCGCCAGGAGAGGTCGCAGAACCCGTGCGTGCGCCAGAACGAGCGCGGCGTTGGCAGGGCGGCCTCGATGCGCGCGTAGCACCGCGCGAAGGTGGCCTGCAGCCGACGCAGGGCTTCGCCCTCCAACACGGGCGCCCCGTTGGGATTCATCTCCTTGCGCCGCAAGGGGATCAGCTCGCCGGGGCGGTGCCATCCGGCGCCTCGTCCGCGCAGCAGGGCGTCGCCGGCCTCAAGGTCGCGCACGAGGGAGTAGCGGAACGCGAGGCCCTCGGCGAGCAGCCAGTCGGTGAGCGCGGGGACGCCGTCGAGGTTCGACTCGCTCACGGTCACGAGCACATAGGGCTCCACGCCGACCTGCCGCAGCCGGGCGATGCCCGCGGCCGTCTGCGCGAAGGAGCCACCGCCGCCCCGCGTCGGGCGCGCGCGGTCGTGGACCTCGCCGATGCCGTCGAGGGACACCGACACCGACACGCCCTCGTCCCGGAGCCACGCCGCGGCGTCGTCGGTGACGAGGGTGCCGTTGGTGAGCACCGCGGCGTCGTACGCGCAGCCCAGCGCATACAGCCGGGCGCGGGCGCGGGCGTGGAGCCGTCGCACGCGGTCGAGATGCAGCAGGGGTTCGCCGCCGGCGTAGCGTGCCCTCACGCGGGTCACACCGTCTTCCGCGGCGCTGCGCGCGAGGCTCTCCACCAGGGCGTCTGCGTGCGCGTCGGAGAGGGACTCGTGGCTGCGCCCGACGTAGCAGTGCGGGCAGTCGAGGTTGCAGTCGTTGGTGATGTGCACCCACACGTCGCGCGCCTTCACGGGGGCGATCACCTTGGGGCGCAGCGACATCGGGAGGTCTGGGGTGACCACGAAGCCGTTGCGGGTGAGCAGCGGGAGCTCGCGTGCGCAGGCGTCGAGGGGCTCTCCGAGGTCGCGCGCGAGGGCGCCGAGGGTGCGCCCGTCGGCGTTGTCGAGGATCCGCGCCGCGCGCGCGGAGAGCAGCGCCAGCGCGTCGCGCCCCTCAGGGTTGTGGGCGTATCGACGGCCGCGCACGACGCCCTGGTGCAACCCCTCGGCACGTCTCGGTCGAAGCTCGGAGCACTCCACGCGCGCGCTCAGTCCGAGGAGCAGTCCGAGGAACAATCCGAGGAACAGTCCGTGGAACAGTCCGTGGAGCAGTCCGTGGAGCAGTCCGTGGAGCAGTCCGTGGAGCAGTCCGTGGAGCAGTCCGTGGAGCAGTCCGTGGAGCAGTCCTTGAACTTGTCCGAGCCATCGGACCACGAGCCCTCCGAGGACCCGCTCCCGTAGGCGGAGTCGCTCGCGTCATCCTTCGACCCCGTCGGCGCCCAGGCGTCGAGGAGCGCGTCGGGGAGCGCCTCGCCGCTCCCGCTGAGGGCTGACTCGGCGATGTCATGAACGCCCTGAAACGCCTCCTCGCTCTGCCCGATGGCGTCGGCTTCGCAGATCGCGTGGCCCTTCTCGTCGGTGACGTGCACGGAGACGTCTCCATGCAGCGCGGGCATGAGGTCCCCGTGGTGCGCGTGGGTGAGCATCGCGTCGAGCAGCACCAGCTCGCCGTGGGTGTACACGGGGTCGTCGTACCAGACCGTCCACGGGTCATAGTAGCGGTGCGACACGCCCCACGGCGGCGCCGCGCGATGGACGTGCGTGTGCGGCGCGGGCGTCGACGCGCCCCTCGCGGCCTGGAGCCGACGCAGCGACGCGCGGCCGGGCTTCACCACCTGTGCGACGGAGGCCCCCTCGTCGGTGCGCGCCTCGGGGAACCCGTGGGTGATCCCGTCTCGCACCCGCGACACGACCCAGTCGAAGGTCGCGCGGAGCGTCTGCAGCCGCGCGGGGTCGGTGAGCAGGCCCTCGACCCGCGCCCGCAGCTCGTGCGGCTCCTCGCCCCCGATGGGCCGGAGCTGCGCGAGGCGCCCTCCGAAGGCGAGCACCGCCGCGGGCTCGTCGCCCGGATACCGCGAGCGAAAGGTCGCCTCGACCAGCAGGTGCACGTCGCCCTCCTCGTGCTCGAAGACCGCGCGCAGGAGCTTGAACCCGTCGGCCGCGGCGGGCGCGTGGAGCCTCGCCGCGTGGACCAGTCCCTCGAGGTCGTTGGGGTAGCGCTTCGCGTCGTGGAAGATCACCCGCTCGTCGAGGGCGAGCGACACTGCGTTGCGCACCCCGGCGCTGGAGAGGCACGCGCCCAGCGCCTCGCAGACCGAGAGCGCGTTGCGAAAGCTCTGCAGCTCCTCGGTGCGGAGGTCGACGTCGCCGCCGAAGGTCCGAACGATGCGCTCCCAGAAGGTCGGAGGGCGGAGGGCCTCGGTGCCCGGGAGGTAGAGTCGAAGCTGCGCCGTGAATCGCATCCCGCGACCTTACCGCGGCGTGTTTTCCGTACATAGTGACATCGCCGCGCCCGCGGGCGCGCGACAGACTCTCAGCGGCCGAGCACGACGACGCTCCACGGCCCGAGGGTGATGGAGCCCGCGAAGGGTTGCCCGTCATACGCGCGCGTGGCGGCCTGCACCGAGGTCACCGCCGGGCCCTGAAAATCCGTGGACCACCGCGGGTCATCGCTGTCGAGGAGCACGCGCCACGCGCCGCCCGCGGGGAGCCCGACGTCGTAGCGGGCGTAGCGTCGGTTGCGGAGGTTGGCGATGACCACGACGTCGTCGCCGCCGCGGTCCCAGCGGTGGTACGCGACGACCTTGTTCGCGGCGTGCTGGTGCAGCACGCGGACGTTCGCGCCGAGGAGCCCGCCGCTGCCCCCGTCGAGGTTGCGCCGCAGGCGGATCAGCGCGCGATAGAACGCCCGCACCCGCGCGTGGCCCTGCGCGCGGGACCAGTCCAACGGGGCGGGCGTGGGCGCGAAGGTGCCCGCCTCGAGGTGCTCCTGCCCCATGAAGAGCATGGGCACGCCCGGCGCGGTGAGGGCCAGCGCGGCGCCCAGCATGGACCGCTTGCGCGCCGCGAAGCTCCCGGGGTCCCCGGGGTCGACCCGCTGCGGGAGGCGCGCGCCGCCGTTGCCCACGGTGTCGTGGTTCTCGGTGCCGATGACCCGTTGAAAGGGGTCGTTGTTGTACCGCCCGGTGAGGGCCTCGACGACCCGCGCGAGGTCGCGGGTGTCATCACTCGCCGGGCCCAGCACCTCGCCCAGGACGTAGACGAAGCCGTCCCACTGGGTGTCGAAGTCGAAGCCGCCGTCGCGGGCGGGGCGGGTGATGGCGTCCAAGCCCTTGAGGTCCTCGGCGATGCAGAGCGCGCCGGGGCGCAGCGCGCGGGTGAGGGCGTTGCCGCGCACGAGCAGCTCGCGCCCGCCGGGGACGGTGCCCATCCCGTCGACCCCGCGCACGTTGGAGACCGAGTCCCAGCGAAACCCGTCGACGCGGTAGTCGTTGAGCCAGAGGGCGACGCCGTCGAGGAGGTAGTCGCGCACGGGGGCGCGGGCGAAGTCGGGCCGCGGCCCCCACGGGGTGCTGCGGTAGGCCGCGTCGCGGAAGAAATACAGCCCCGCGGATCCGTCGTTGCAGTCGCCGTCGAAGCACCGCAGCGGCGCGTCGCGCCAGCCGTCGTAGTGGTTGTAGACCACGTCGAGGGTCACCGCGATGCCCCGCGCGTGGGCCTCGTCGACCAGCCGTCGGAGGTCGTCGGGGGCGCCGTACGCGCGGTTGGGCGCGTGCCAGTGCTGGGGGTTGTATCCCCAACGCGCGCCGTTGCCGAACTCGTTCACGGGCATCAGCGCGAGCGCGTTCACCCCGAGGTCGGCGAGGGCGTCGAGGCGCGCGGTGACGTCCCCGAAGGTGCCGTGGGGGGCGCCCGGGGCGCGGTCGAAGCTGCCCACGTGGAGCTCGTAGAGCACCGCCTCGCGCAGGGCGGGCGGGCGAAAGTCCCGCGTGCGCCAGGGGTAGGCGCTCGGGCCGGTGATCACCGCCCCGTCGGCGCTGAGGCGACGCGCGCGGGGGTCGATCCTTGTGAAGCCCGCGTCGCCGCGGGTGAACGCGTAGCGGTAGGTGTCGCCCTCTCGCGCGGAGGCGACGGTGCCCTCGAAGACCCCGTCGGCCTCGCGCCGCAGGGGGGTCTCGGGGATCGAGCCCGTGACCCGCGCGGAGGACGCGCCCGGCGCCCACACGCGAAAGCGCACGCCGCCGTCGATGACCGTGGCGCCCAGGGGGAGCGGGAGGTCGCCGGGGAGGTCCTCGCGAGGAGCGTCACGAGGCGTCGTAGCGTCTTGCGGCGCAGGGACATCGGTCACATCGACGACGTCGGCGTGTCCCTTGGGGGCGAGGTCGGGGAGGCGCACGCCCCCGTCGAGGAGCCGCGCGTTGTCGGCGCAGCCGAGGAGCGCGACGAGGCCCGCGGCGCCCGCGGAGGAGAGACGCATGGGCGCGAAGGTAGTGGTTTGCGCGGGGGGCGTCACGGGCCTCGCGGCGAGGCGGAGACCTCGACACCCTGGCGGTGGACGTGATGTGCTCGGCGCGTCCCAGATGAGCGCCCCTGACACCACCCACTACGAAGGGCAGGACCTCGAGGCGCTGGGCGACCTCGTGCGGTACCAGTCGTGGATCCTGCGGTGGATCCGCCCCCACCTGCGCGGGCGGGTGCTGGAGGTGGGCGCAGGCACCGGGGCCATCGCGAACCACTACGTCGACCTCGTGGGCGAGGCGGTGCTGCTGGAGCCCGCGGCGAACCTCGCGGTGCGTCTGCGCGCGCGCTTCGGCGACCGCGCCCACGTCTCGGTGCACGAGGGCACGCTGGAGAGCTTTCAGCGCCCCGACGGGTCGCTCGACGCCGTGGTGATGGTGAACGTGCTGGAGCACATCCCCGACGACGTGGGGGCGCTCCGTCGGCTGTACGCGCTGCTGCGCCCGGGCGGGGTGCTGGCCATCATGGTTCCCGCCATGGGGGCGATCTACGGCTCCCTCGACGCGCTGGTGGGGCACGTGCGTCGCTACGAGCGCGCGCAGCTCCGCGGGGTGGTGACCGAGGCGGGCTTTCGGGTGGAGACCCTGCGCTGGCTCGACGCGGCGGGGGTGATCCCGTGGTTCGTGGTGGGCCGCGTGCTGCGCCCGCGGCGCTTCAGCCCGGGGCTGGCCCGGCTCTACGACCGCGCGGTGGTTCCCGTCGCCCGGGTGCTGGAGGAGTGGGTCGAGCCGCCCTGGGGCAAGAATCTCCTCTGCATCGCGCGCCGCGATCCATGAGAGCATGAGCCTTATCATGAAGGTCTCTATTGTCATGCCTTGCTACAACGAGCGCGCCACGGTGCGAGAGATCGTGCGGCGAGTGCTCGCGCAGCCCTATGAGTTCGAGGTGCTCATCGTCGACGACGGGAGCACCGACGGCACCCGAGACATCCTCGCGGAGCTGGAGCGCGATCACCCCGCGGTGCGGGTGCTGCTGCAGCCGCAGAACATGGGCAAGGGGGCCGCGCTGCACCGGGGCTTTCGCGAGGCCACGGGCGACGTGGTGCTCGTGCAAGACGCCGACCTCGAGTACGACCCCGCGGACTACGCCACGCTGCTCAAGCCCATCCTCGACGGCAACGCCGACGTGGTCTTCGGCTCGCGCTTTCTGCACGGCCCGCGGCGGGTGCTGTACTTCTGGCACTCCGTGGCGAACCAGGGGCTCACGCTGCTGAGCAACATGGTCTCAAACCTCAACCTCACCGACATGGAGACCTGCTACAAGGTCTTTCGTCGGGAGGTGATCCAGTCGCTGACGCTGGACGAGACGCGCTTCGGCTTCGAGCCCGAGGTCACGGTGAAGCTCTCTCGCATCAAGCAGATCCGCATCTACGAGGTGCCCATCTCGTACAACGGGCGCACCTACGAAGAGGGCAAGAAGATCGGGCTCAAGGACGCGTTCCGCGCGCTCTACGTGCTGCTGCGCCACGGCCTCATGCCCTGATCGGGCTCAGGGCTGCAGCGGCGCGGCGGAGAAGTCTCCGCCCGCGTAGATCCCGATCTTGCGGTTGTTCTCGGTGCCGAGCAGCGAGCAGTTGCCCTGCGACGCGTACACGTCGTTGGTGCCGTCGGTGTAGACGCAGAAGTTGAACGCCGCGCTGCGCAGCCGCAGCGGGAACATCCGGTCGAAGCCGCCCTGGTCGTAGCGCTCGAGGGTCCACTGCTGGCTGGCGCTGCCCATGTCGCACGCCGCCATGCCGATGCTGCCGACCCAGCTCGTGGCCGCGATGCAGCGCTGGGTCTCGACGTTGCGGAACACCCGGCGGCCGCTGCCGACGTCGGTGACCACCCACTGCTGGTTGCGCTGCGCGGCGTCACACGTCGGGGTGGAGCGCACGTCGCCGCCGTTGTCCAGGAGGCAGCGCCCGAGCTTCACGCGCAGCAGCGAGAAGCTCACCGCGCCCATGGGGGTGCTGTCGCAGGCGTCGCCCTGCCCGTCCATGTCGGCGTCCTGCTGCATGGGGTTGGCGGCCATGGGGCAGTTGTCGCGGGCGTCGGCGACGCCGTCGCGGTCGGCGTCGGGGTCGCTGGCGGTGTCGCACGCGTCGCCCGTGCCGTCGCGGTCCATGTCCTCTTGCAGGGGGTTGGCGGCCATGGGGCAGTTGTCGCCCTCGTCGGGCACGCCGTCGCGGTCGGTGTCGGTGGCGCTGGTGGAGCTGTCACACGCGTCGCCCTCGCGGTCGAAGTCGGCGTTGGCCTGCGTGGGGTTGGGCGCCATGGGGCAGTTGTCGTACTCGTCGAAGACACCGTCGCCGTCGGTGTCGACGAGGGGCGCGGCGGGCATCGGGCAGCCGCCGGGCTCGCAGTCCCAGCTCGGGAAGCGGTAGTTCACCAGGAGGTTGTTGGGCGCGCACATCTCCTGCTCGATGGGGTCCATGGAGCACGCGATGGAGAAGTAGCTCCCGGCGCCACGCGACGAGTTGCGGATCTGCACATGCGACACCGCGGTGCCGGTGAACGCGCCGGTGATCATCACCGAGCCGCTCTCGGTGCCGTTGCCGCCGAAGTCGGTGTCTTGATTGATGGTGCCGCTCACCGCGAGGCGCACCTCCATCATCCGCGTGGCGGTGGGGTCGGTGCCGCGCGGGTCGCGCATGTAGTCGCGCACCGGGATGGTCACGGTGTTGTCGCAGCCCGCGTACGTGAACCGGCTCACCGCGCGGAACCCGTTGAGCGAGACGTTCCACTCGATGGTGCCGCCGTGCTCACACATCCCGCGCCAGTTGCCGGTGCCGCTGGGGTTGCGGCAGCCGTTGAGGGAGCACTGCATCTCGTCCTTCCAGGCCACGAAGGCCCGGGCGAGGGTGCCGTTGATCCAGGGCAGGGCCTGCATCCCGCGGGGGGTGGGGTCGCACACGTTGCCCGCGCCGTCGCGGTCGTCGTCGGCCTGGTTGACGTTCCAGACCATGGGGCAGTTGTCGGCGCTGTCGGGTCGTCCGTCGCGGTCGGCGTCGGGGGCGCCCATGACCTCGCAGGCGTCGCCGATCATGTTCATGTTCGCGTCGGCCTGGTCGCGGTTCGCGGCCATGGGACAGTTGTCCATGTTGTTCGGCACGCTGTCGCCGTCGGAGTCGGGCTCGGGCTGGGTGCAGTCGAGGGTGAAGTTCCCCGCCACGGTCTGCACCATCGGCCCGTCGGTGCCGGGCCAGTCGAACGCGAGCTTGACCCCGCGGATCGAGGTCGCGGTGGTGTCTTCACCGCACGCGATGCGGATGCGCGCGTCGGGGGGCAATCGCGCGGTGGTGTCGCCCGTGCACGCGCCGTCGCGCACGCCGGGCATGGAGCCGTCGGTGGTGAAGCACACCGTGCGCTCGGTGATCGCCTGGATGCGCACCTCGCCCGTGGACGCGCGAAAGTTGTGTCCGGGCGCGGGCGCGAAGATCTCCGCAGGCGTGGGCACGGGTGGGGGCGCGCCGCAGCCCGCGGCGAGGGCCGCGACGAGCATCGCCGCCGAGGGCCGTGAGGGGGACTTGCACCGCGTCGCGCGCCGAGACATGTCGCGACCATACGGTCACGCTCGCGCGAATGTCACCTTCCGCGGACGTGCGAAAATCTCGTGGCGGGTGCGTCTCGCGCGACGCTCGGGCCCGCGACGTTTCGCCTGGGTCAGCGCGCCTCGGGGGGCGGCGGCGGGTCCTGCGTGGGCGGCTCGGGCGTCTGCTGCAGCAGCGGCGGCTGCGGCACGTCGTGGGCCTGGATCGCGGGCACCGGCGGCATCACGGGGGCCGCGCCGGGCAGGGTGGGCGTCGTGCCGGGCACCACGGGCGCCGCGCCGGGGACGGTGGGCGTCGCGCCGGGCATCACGGGCGCCGCGCCGGGGACGGTGGGGGTCGTGACGGGCATCCCGGGGATGGCGGGCGTCGTGGGGGTGATCCCCGGCGCGGCGGCGTCGGTCCCATCCGACAGACCCTGCTGCTGGTGATCGACGTCGGCGGCGGGCGAGCAGCCCCGCGTGATGCCCAGGCCGATGGCGCCGAGCACCAGGAGCACCGACGAACCCAAGGCGATCTTCTTTACCATGTCGAACCGTCCTCTCGGCAGGGTGTGGTGCACCCGCAGTGCCAGCCCCGGGACGTCGCGAAATGGCTTGAATTCAAGGTGATTTTGGCGCGCTCGGGGTGCGCGCGCACCGGCTGCGGACAGACCGTGCGCGGCCCCTGCGGGGAGCGTCACGGCGCGTGGCGCAGGCCGTGCGCGCGGGTCGTTGGAGCACCAACGACCGCGATCGGGAGGGGCGCTCAGCGGCCGCCGGCGAGTCGCAGCGCGCGGAGCTCGGCGCTCATTTCCAGCAGGCGCTTGAGGTCTGCGGGCTTCTCGAGAAAGGTCGCGCCGTGGGCGGCGGAGCGGGCGGCGGAGCCGTCGCCGTCGCGGAGGTAGCCCGAGAACACGATGGCCGTGCCCGGGTCGTAGGCGCGAATGAGTTCGCCGGTGAGCTCCACGCCGTCGCCGTCGGGCAGGCGCCAGTCGACCACGAGCAGCACCGGGGGGATCTGCGCCGCGAGGGCCCGCGCCTCGGCGCAGGTGGGCGCGCTGCGCACGGACCACCCTCCGTCGGTGAGCAGCTCGCAGAGGTCCTGCGCGAGGGCGTCGTCGTCTTCGACGATGAGCGCCGCGTCGCCGCCCACGACGTTCTCCAGCCGCGCCAGGAGGATCGCCGCGTCGACGGGCTTGGGGAACACCGCCACGACCCCCTCGCGCACCGCGGCGCGCACGCGCTCGTCGCCCGACCACGCGGTCATTGCGATGGCGGGGATCGAGGGGTCGACGCTCTTGATCTCGCGGTACAGCTCCACGCCGTCCATGTCGGGCATGCGGATGTCGAGCAGCGCCGCGCGGTAGACCCCGGCGCGGAGGGCGTCGAGGGCGGCGCGAGGGTGCTCGAAGTAGTCGGCGTCGTAGCCGGCGTCGCTGAGGATCTCGACGATGTTCTCGCCGAGGCTCACGTTGTCATCGACCACGAGGATCCGCGGCGTGTTCATGGGGGCTCCGTGTTCGTCGAAGGGAGGCGCAGGTCGAAGGCCGCGCCGGGGAGCTCCCCCGCGGAGAGCGCGAGGGAGCCGCCGTTGCGCTCCGCGAGACGTCGGCAGAGCGCGAGGCCGAGGCCGATGCCTCGGGTCTTGGTGGTGACGAGGGGCTCGAAGAGGCGGTGGCGCACGCGGGCGTCGATGCCGGGGCCGTCGTCGTTGACCCGCAGCAGGGTGCCGCGGTCATCGCGGGAGACGCGGAGCGCCACGCGGCCGTTGAGCCCCGCGGCGTCGAGGGCGTTGGCGAGGAGGTTCACCAGGATCTGCCGCACGTGGTCGGGGTCGGCGTAGACCACCACGCGGGCGATGTCGGCCGGGAGGTCCACGCTCACCCGCGCGCTCTCGGCGGCGCCGAAGTCGTCGATGGCCCCGCGGATCACCTGCCCGAGGTCCACCGCGCGCGGCGCGCCGGGGCGCTCGCGGACCATGTCCAGGAGGTTGTTGATGATCCGGTTGGAGAGCTTCACCTGCGCGTCGATCTTGTCGAGGTGCTTGCGCACGTTGTCCTGCGTCTCGCCGAGCCGTCGGCGGATGAGGAACAGCGACGACTCGATGACCCCGAGGGGGTTGCGGAGCTCGTGGGCGATGGAGGCCACGAGCTGCCCGAAGGTCGAGAGGCGCTCGGCGCGCTGCATCCGGGCGAGGTGGTCCTCGCGGTAGGTGTGCAGCATCACGGCGAGCTCCATGTCGAGCAGCTTGTTCACCGCGTGGATCTCCGCCCGCACGTCGCCCGCCGCGGCCGTGTCGAGCACCACCTCCATGAGGTGCCCGCGGATCACGTTCACCGCGGTGAACATGTACTGCTGCGGCAGGTCGATCTCGACGTGGCGTCGCCCGATGCGCGCGCGGCGCTCGTAGTACGCCTCGTCCCAGGGGCCCTGAAAGAGCCCCGCGATCCACCACACGAGGGTCTTCTTCAGCCGCGCCACCTGCGCGTCGCCGTCGGTGATCGACCGCCGCGCGTCGTCGTGCGCGAGGATGTGCGCGTAGAAGTCATCGACGATGCGATCCTGGTGGGGCGCCACGCGCGCCGCGAGGTCGCGCAGCCGCGCCTCGTCGTCGGCGCTGAAGCCCACGTATCGTTTCATCTCGTCGAACAAGTGCTCGCCCGCTGCGTTCATGATTGGCGGGAGACGCTAGCAGAGGGCGCGTCCCACGCTCTCCTTCACGCAGGCGGGGGCGGCCGGACCACGAACACGGACGAGTCGCAGTGCGTCACCACCTTGCCGGTGGTGGTGCCCAGCACGCGGTCGAGCAGGCGGTGGCCGTGCGCGCCCATCACCAGCAGGTCGGGCCTCTCGCGCGCGGCGACGTCGCAGATGGTGCGCCAGGGCACCCCGATCTCGACGATCTGTCCGCCGAGCAGCGGCGCCGGGATCTTCTCCGCGCTCTCCGCGAGCTCCTTCTTGGCGGACTTCTCCAGCAGCGACGCGACGCTCTCGGGCGGCATCGCGTAGGCCTCCAGGGGGAGCTCCACCGGGAGGCCCACGGCGCGGAGCAACCAGATCTGCCCGCCGTGCTTCTCGGCGAGGGTGATCGCCTGCGCGAGCACCTGCGGCGCGAAGGGCGACGAGTCGAGCGCGACCAAAATCTTCTTCATCACAACACCTCCTCGTGGGTCGATGGAACACCTTGAAACACAGCAGAAACCGCGGCGCGGTCATGGCAGTGACACCCCTGGCGCGCGACCCGAAACGGGCGCGCCACGGTCCACGCCGCGAGGGCGATGAGGGCGACGCCGAGGGCGCGGCGCATCCACGCCTCGGGCGCGCGTAGACCCACGAGAGACGCGAGGCGCCCCGCGAAGACCACCGCGAGCAGCCCCGGCATCGACGCCAGCGCGAAGGCCGTCATGCTCAGCGCGCCGCTCACGGGCGTCGCCGCGCTCGCCGCGAGCAGCAGCGCCGAGGCCAGCGCGCCGCAGGGGAGCAGGCCCGTGAGCAGCCCCATGCCCGCGGCCCGCGTGACCCCCGCGTCGCGCCCGCGACGGAGCGGCACCACCGGCGCGCGACGGGCGTCTCGGCGCAGCAGCCGCGCCGCCTGCCAGAGCATCGCCGCGGCCGTGAGCCCCGCGGCCACGTGGTGCACGTGCGCCTCGCCGAGCACCCGCACGAAGCGAGACCCCACCGCCCCCGCCACGGCGCCGCCGAGCGCGTACGAGGCCATTCGCCCCGCGCTGTACGCCGCCGTGGGCGCCCCGCGGTTGCCGCACGCGCTCAGCGCCAGCGGACCGCACATGCCCGCGCAGTGCGGCGCCGACGCGATGCCCGCAGCCACCGCCGCGCCAAGGACCGGGACGAGGTTCATGCCCCGCCCAACGAGCAACGAGCGTGCCTCGCGCATCTGCCGACGAAGCGACCCCCGCCGCCGCGCACATCGTACCGGGGCGTGCACGCGGTGCGTGGACGTGCGGGGCGGATGAACCGCCACGCGCCCGAGGGGTGTGCGAGCATCGGGGCCATCGAAGGCGGCGAAAGATGAAGACGACGTACACGCTCACGGTGCGCACCGGGAATCGGCTCTTCGCGGGGACGGATGGAAGCATCTCGGTGATCCTGCGGGGGGAGCTCGGGGAGACGGCGGCGCACGTGCTCGACCACACCCTGCACGACGACCTGCGCGCGGGCGCGGTGGATGTGTTCGAGATCCACGACGAGGACGTGGGCGAGCTCGTCGCGGTGCGGGTGCGCAACACCCCGACGGTGCTCAAGGACGACTGGCTGCTGGAGTACCTCGTGGTGGAGTGCGGCGGCATCGAGCGGCGCTTCCCCCTGCACGCGTGGATCAAGGGCGGGCAGGAGGTGGAGCTGCTGGAGGCCTCGGCGAGCCTGCCCCAGAAGGTCCGCTCGCCCGAGCGCCTGCGGGCGCGGCGCGAGAACGTGGTGCACCGGCAGGCGCGGTACCGCTGGGGCGCGTCGGCCATCGAGGGCCTCGGGCAGCTGGACGTGAGCGAGGCCCATCCCCTGCCCGAGGAGGAGGCCTACCGCGGCCTCGTCGACCGCAGCTATCACGTCACCTTCGCGGAGACGATGAGCAAGCTCCAGCTCGCGCGCCCGGTGCTGCTGCACGCGTGGAACGGCATCGAGCGCCTCAAGGACCTGCTCACCTTCGTGGGCGTGCCCGCGGTGGCCGAGCGCTGGCGCGACGACCGCGAGTTCGCGCGCCACACCCTGCAGGGCGTGAGCCCGCAGTGCATCGCGCAGGCCCGCGCGCTGCCCGAGGGGATGACCCTCACCGACGCCGACCTCCGCGGGCTCCTCGACCCGGGGATCGACCTCGCGCGGGCCCTCGCGACATCGCGGATGTACCTCCTCGACCTGCCCATTCTGGAAGGGCTGCCGATGTTTCGCCACGACGACGGCGAGCGCGTGCGCGAGCGCTGGGCGCCCCCCGTGCGCGCGCTGTTCTACCGCGGCGACGACGGCCACCTGCGGCCCGTGGCGATCCAGCTCGAGCGCCGCCCCGACGCGCCGGTGTTCACCCCCAACGACGCGGAGAACGACTGGCTCGCGGCGAAGCTCTACACCCGCTGCGCCGAGGGCAACGTGCACCAGGTGCTCTCGCACGCGATCAACACGCACTTCTGCATGGAGCCCTTCGTGGTGTCGCTGATGCGCAACCTCCCGGTGCAGCACCCGGTCTACAAGCTCATGCGGCGGCACTGCAAATACACCCTGGCGATCAACCAGGGCGCGCGGGTCACCCTGCTCGCGCCCAACGGGGTGTTCGACGAGTTCATGTCGTGCGGCGGGCCCGAGATGGGGCACATGAAGCTCGCGCTGCGGTCGTGGGCGCAGTGGCGCTTCGAGCACCTGCGCCTGCCCGACGACCTGCGGCGCCGCGGGGTGGATGACGTCACCGCCCTGCCCTACTACCCCTACCGCGACGACGCGCTGCCCCTGTGGCGCGCCCTCGGCGCCTACGTGCGCAACACCCTCGGGCACTTCTACGCCTCCGACCAGGACCTCGTCGACGACCACGAGATGCAGGACTTCTGGACCGACCTCATCACCCACGGCGTGTCGGTGGAGCGGCTGCCCTACGCCTCCCTCGCGCGCCTCGAGGACCTCTACGACCTCTTGCAGACGGTGATCTTCACGGTGACGGTCTCGCACTCGGCGGTGAACAACCTGCAGTTCGAGCACTACGCGTGGGTGCCCAACGCCCCGCTGGGCCTGCACCGCCCGCCCCCCGCGACGAAGGGCGCCGTCACCGAGGACGACCTGCGCGAGATGCTCCCCGACCTCGAGCAGACCATGGGGCAGATCGCCATCGCCCGCGCGCTCTCGACCTTCGGCAGCGACGAGGAGTTCCTGCTGCCGCCGGAGAAGTGGTCGCGGATGTACTTCTACGAGCCGGGGCCCCTCGCGGCGCAGCGGGAGTTCTTCTCGACGCTGCGCGCGCAGGTCACCGAGATCGAGCAGAAGAACAAGTCCCGCCCGGTGCCCTACGAGATCCTGCGGCCCGACCGCGTGCCGTGCAGCATCACGATCTGAGGGTTTGAAGGTCCTCGCGCGCTGCGGCAGAGTGCGGCGCATGCCCGGTGAAGCGCTGCGCGTCCCGACGATCTCGCACCGTGAGTACCTCGCCCTGGAGCGCGCCGAAGACGCCCGCTACGAGTGGTTCGACGGGCAGGTCTACGCGATGGCCGGGGGCACCCTCGCGCACGCCGAGCTCGGGAGCGCCATCGCCGCGGAGCTTCGCGCGATGGCCTTGTCGTGCGGCTGCCGGGTGTTCAGCGCCGACGCGAAGGTGCGCGTGCTGGCGACGGGCCTCGCGACCTATCCTGACGGCTCCGTGGTGTGCGGCGCAGTGGCGCGCGACCCCGAGGACGAGAACGCGATGACCAACCCGGTGCTGCTGGTGGAGGTGCTCTCTGACAGCACCGAGCGCTACGACCGGGGCGAGAAGGCCGACCACTACCGCCGCATCCCCTCGCTCAAGGACTACGTGCTCGTCTCGCAGCACACCCCGCGCGTCGAGATCCACTCGCGCGAGGGGGACCACTGGGTGCTCCGCGTCGCCGGGCCGGGCGAGTCGGTGCCCCTCACGGCCATGCCCGGCGCGCTCGCGGTCGACCGGGTCTACCAGGGCGTCGAGCTCACCCCAGCGGCGCGAAGCGCGCCGTGAAGTGCCGCAGCGTGGGGGCCTGGTAGGTGAACCGCAGCCCGCGCAGCGACGCCCGCGACGCGTAGACCTCGCTCACCACCTCGGCCACGTAGTCGATGTGGCTCTGCGTGTAGACCCGCCGCGGGATCGCCAGGCGCACGAGCTCCATGGGCCCCTCGTGCTCCTCGCCCGTGACGGGGTCGCGGCGGCCGAACATCACCGTGCCCACCTCCACCCCGCGCACCCCGCCGTGGAGGTACAGCGCCGCCACGAGGGACTGCCCGGGGAGCTCCCGCGGCGCGACGTGCGGGAGAAAGCGCTTCGCGTCGAGGTAGATCGCGTGTCCGCCCGGGGGCTCGACGATGGGCACGCCCGCGGCCAGGAGCTTCTCGCCGAGGTAGGTCACCGAGCGGATGCGGTAACGGAGGTAGTCCGGGTCGAGGGCCTCGTACAGACCCGTGGCGATGGCGTCGAGGTCGCGCCCCGCGAGGCCCCCGTAGGTGGGGAAGCCCTCGGTGAGGATCAGCACGTCCTTCTCGCGCTGCGCGAGGCGCTCGTCGCGGGTGGCGAGAAAGCCGCCGATGTTGGCCATGCCGTCCTTCTTCGCGCTCATGGTGCACCCGTCGGCGAGGGAGAAGATCTCCCGCGCGATCTCGATGGGCGCGCGGTGGGCGTGGCCCTCCTCGCGCTCGCGGATGAACCACGCGTTCTCGGCGAAGCGGCACGCGTCGATGTAGAGCGGGATGCCGTGCGCGCGGCACACCGCCGAGACCTCGCGCACGTTCGCCAGCGACACGGGCTGCCCCCCCGCGGAGTTGTTCGTGAGCGTCAGCATGCACAGCGGGACGCGCGCCGCCCCCACGTCGGCGATGAGACCGCGCAGCGCGGGGACGTCGAGGTTGCCCTTGAAGGGTGACGACCGCGAGGGGTCGCGGCCCTCGGGGCAGAGCAGGTCCACCGCGCGCGCGCCCGTGGCCTCGACGTTGGCCCGGGTGGTGTCGAAGTGCGTGTTGTTCGGCACCACGTCGCCGGGCTTGCAGACCGTGCTGAAGAGGATCCGCTCGGCCGCGCGGCCCTGGTGCGTGGGCATCACCACCGGGAACCCGAAGATGTCCCGCACCGCGGCCTCGAAGCGGAACCAGCTCCGCGCCCCGGCGTAGGCCTCGTCTGCGCGCATCATCGACGCCCACTGCTCCGCGCTCATCGCCGAGGTCCCGCTGTCGGTGAGCAGGTCGATGAGCACGTCCTCGCTGCGCAGCAGAAAGACGTTGTGCCCCGCCGCGGCGAGCATCTCCCGACGCTCCGCGGGCGTGGTCAACCGGAGCGGCTCCACCGACTTGATGCGAAAGGGCTCGATGATCGTGCGCATGAACCCCGCGCGCAGGGCACGCGTCGGGCCACCGCGCTTTCGCCGTCGTTGCACCCCCTCGCGCGCAGAAAGCCTTGCGGGAGAGGCGCACCCGGTGCGCGCGGGTCAGAACCGCAGCGCGCAGCCCGCGCCCCGGAGGTCCGCCCAGGGCGCGCAGCGCAGCGCGTGAGGGCGGGCCGAGGGCGCGTCGAGGAGCACCATGGCCACGCCCGCCCCGAGGCTCGCCACGCCCACCCCGAGGAAGACCCAGCGCAGGGGGTCTTGCAGCGCCAGGGCCGCGCGGTCATCGCGGCAGGACGTCACAACCTCCTGCGCGGCAGGGACATCGACGCCGACGCAGTCTCCCCGGCGCACGCCCTCGGAGTAGCGCGTGACCGCGGCCTCGTGGGTGGCGAAGAGCACCGCCGAGGCGACGACCTCCGCGCCCCCGAGTCCGAGGAGCACGTACCCGGCGCCGCTCCACGCGCCCCGCTCACGGCGCGCGGGCGGGGTGATCGCGGGCGGGGTGATCGCGGGCGGGGTGATCGCGGGCGGGGTGATCGCGGGCGGGGTGATCGCGGGTGGGGTGTGGGTCTGGGTCGCGGGCTCGGGGGTGAGCCCGAAGCGCTCGCGGGTGACCTCGCCGGTGCGGATCCGCACGCCCTCGCGGGTGACGGAGATGTACCCGTCGGCCTCGACGCGCACGTTCACCGTGCCCACGGGCACCCGCAGCGGGATCGACAGCGGGGTCGTGCCGCGGGCCTCCCCGTCGACCACCACCCGCGCGCCGCGCACGTCGCAGCTCAGCTCCAGCGCGCCGAGCCGCGAGGCGACCTCCGCGAGGGAGCGCGCGAGGTCGGTGCGGTTCGCGGAGATCCACGGGTCGTCGCGCGCGTCGAGGGCCTCGGTGAGCATCTCCTCCGACTCGCGCCAGCGCCCCAGCGCCTGCGCGGCCCACCCCATCTGCGCCCGCGCGCGGGGCGTGGGCGCCGCGGTCCACGCCGCGCGGAACCGCTCGAAGGCCTCGGCGTCACGCCCCTGCGCGCGCAGCGCCACGCCCTCTCGAATGAGCGCGTCGCCCGCGGTCTGCGCCCACGCGACGCCCGTCCACCCCACCGCCGTCAGCACCACGCGCGCGAGCACCGCAGAACGCACGGTCCGGCACGATGCCCCAGAGAGCCCGCGGGGCTCAACCGGGATCCTCATTCGCGAATGGGCGCGCCGTTGGCCCCTCGCGCCGCGGGCGCCACGACCGGCACGGCCAACACCGCCCCGGCGTCGTGCGACGCCCGCGCGCGGCTCACGCTCCCCCGTCGCGGCGTGGGGCGAGGGAGAGGCGCCGCCACGGCCGGGACCTCCGCGGGGACATCGCGCGGAACCACCCCTCGGGGCGGCGGCGTCGGCGCGACCACCGCTGGCGTCGTGCCCGGCGTGACCGCCCCCGGCGCGCTCGGGGCGGAGCCCGTCGGGCGGCGCAGCGCGAGGACCGCGGCGAGCACCACCCCGACCGCCGCGACGAGCCACCCAACGCGCGGCCTCGCGGGGATCACCGCGGGGGGAGCGGGCGCGGGGGGAGCGGGCGCGGGGGGAGCGGGCGCGGGGGGAGCGGGCGCGGGGGCGACGCCGGTGGTCCGAGGGGTGAGGGCCTCGGGCGCGGGGGTCACGGGGTCACCCGTCGTCGCGACGGCGGGCGCCGCGGGGCTCTCTCCGTGAAACACCGGGGACCACCGCGCCTGATCCGTCGCATCGGCGAAGGGCAGCAGCGCGCGGGCGAGGTCTGCGACGCGCTCGAAGCGGTCGTCGGGCTCCTTGGAGAGCGCGCGCATCACCGCGTCGGAGAGGGCCTCGGGCACGTCAGGGGCGCGCTCGCGCACGGTCGCGAAGCCTCCCTCTTCGACCCGGTGCACCACCTCGACGAGGGAGTCGGCGGTGAACGGTGCCTCGCCGCTGAGGGCCTCGTAGAGGATGAGCGCGAGGGCGTACTGGTCACTCCGCGGGGTGGCGAAGCGGGCGCCCCAGAGCTGCTCCGGGGCCATGAAGAGGGGCGTGCCGACGAGCGCCCCGTCGGCGGTGAGCGCGCCGCCCGCGTCGACCCGCGCGACGCCGAAATCGAGCACCGTGGGCACCTCGTGGCCGTCGGCGGTGCGCGCGAGGAAGAGGTTCTCGGGCTTGAGGTCGCGGTGCACCACGCCGTTCGCGTGGGCGTGCTGGAGCGCGGCGAGCACGGGCAGCGCCCAGCGCGTCACGGCGGCGGGGTCCTGCCGTCGCGCGCGACGCAGCCGCGCGCGCAGGCTCTCGCCGTCGAGCAGGCGCATCGCGATCCACGGGCCGTGGGCCTCGTCGACGCCGAAGTCGAGCACGTCGACGATGTGCGGGTGACGCATCGTCGCGAGCACCTCGGCCTCGCGCAGAAAGCGCTGCACCGCATCGGTGCGCTCGCGCAGCGTGGGGTGCATCACCTTCAGGGCGACGCGCAGCGGGAGGTCTGTGCGGGTGGCCTCGAAGACCGCGCCCATGCCGCCGTCGCCGAGGGCGGAGAGCAGGGCGAAGCGCCCGACCGTGTCGCCGGGCGCGGGGGCGGGGTTCATCGCGCCGTGATCCGCTGCTGCGCGTAGCGGATCGCGTTGGCCTGCAGCCGCGTGGTCACCTCGCCCCACTGCCACCCCCCGGTCTGGTGGGTGCCGGTCTGCACGACGAGGACCCGCCCCGCGCCGACGGTGAACTCGTCGACCCACCCGTCGTTGGCGCCGATACCGCCGCTGCTGTCACAGCGCGTGGGGTTCTCGACGCACCAGGGGTGCGTGGTGATGCCCGGCTCACACTGGCTGGCCACGTACTGCACGTAGCGGTGGCGCGTGCGGACGTTGGGCGACTGGGCGTTGAAGACCGGAACGGACATCCCGACCGTGTTGGTGCTGTAGCTCGCGAACAACAGCCCCTGGTCCAGCGTCGAGGGGGTGGGGGCCCACGCCGGGATGCCCGCGAACAAGGGGTGGCTCTCCTCCCCGGCCTCGGGGCGGATCCAGAAGAAGGTCCCGACGCAGGGGGCTGTGCGGGACCAGGGCAGCTCCACCGCGGAGAGCGCGCCGGCCTCGCGGAGCGGCCACGCGCCGTAGACCTCGGCGAGCATCCACGCCCCGCCGCGCACGGCGTCGGTGAGCATCGTCGCGCGGTCGGACCAGTCCGTGGGCGCCGCCGCGAAGGCCGCGATGATGACCCGCTGACGGAGCGCGTCGGCGCTGACCGTGTCGGGCGACACCCGCGCGGGGTTCACCCCGAGGGTCGCGTAGAGCGCGTCGAGCCGCGACTGCATCGCCGTCGTGACGAAGCGCCCCGTGAGCTGCACGAGCCCGACGCTGACCGCGGGGACGTCCGTGACCGCGGGGACGTCCGTGACCGCGGGGACGTCCGTGACCGCGGGGACGTCTGTGACCGCGGGGACGTCCGTGACCGCGGGGACGTCTGTGACCGCGGGGACGTCCGTGACCGCGGGGACGTCCGTGACCGCGGGGACGTCCACAACGTCTTGTGCGGCAAGGACATCGGCGTGGTCGATGCTGGCGTCGACGGGGCGGTCACGGCTCGTGGCGGGCGTCGAACATCCGAGCGCGAGCAGGAGTAGGAGCGGGGCGCCGCGCATCAAAGCCCGTTCACTGTAGTGCAGCGCGGTCTGTGGTTGAAGCGACCGCGGCGACTCTTGCGGCGCGACGAGCCCGTCTGTACGGCGGGCGCTCAGTCGATGCCGGTGCGCCCCGCGATCCAGTGGGCCTTCACGCGCACCTCACCTCGGCCCGCGAGGGCCGCGCGGGTCCGCTGGATCAGCGCCGCGGACCCGGTGACGCCCACCGCGCCGCGGTGATCCCCGACCCGCGCGACGGACGCGCCGGGTGCGCAGACCGTGGCCTGGATCCCGAGGTCCGAGAGCACGGCGTCGGGCACGTCGCCCTCCAGCACGGCCTCGACCTGACCCGGCCGCGTCTCGGCGTAGCTCGCGGCCACCGCGAGGGAGGTCTCATCGCCCACGATCAGCAGCGGCCCGTCGGGCAGTCGCAGCGCGCGCTGCGGACCGACGAAGCGCACGACGTCCCCCACCTGCAGCGCCCGCGCCCAGCGCGTGGACGGGGTGTCTCCGTGGAGGAACACCAGCAGCGAGAAGCCCCGCGCCTCGCCCTCGTCGGACCACGCGAAGGGCGTGTACGTGCGCACGTCGTCGCCGGGCAGGAGCACCTGCACCTTGTCACCCGGCTCGCCCCTCGGCACCGCGCCGCGGAGCCTCACGCGGAGGTACCTCGGCGCGGGGCTCGTGATCGCCGTCACCGTCGCCTCCCGAAGCGCCACCGCGCCCAACCACCGCAGGATCATCCCCTTGCCTGACATCGTCGACCTCTCGCGCGAGGCTGCGCACCTGGCGCATCGCCCGCAAGGCGCTTCACACTTCTTCACAGTCGCGCGGTCTGCGGCGACGTCTCCGATGCGCGGCGACGCCGAGCAGTGCGAGCAGCGAGGCCGCGCGCGGCGGTGAGGCCGCGACGACCCCGCAGGCGCAGCCTCCCTGCAGCGGCGTTACGTCTTCCCCCGCGTCGGAGGGCGGCGCGTCGCTGGCGTCGCTGGCGTCGCTGGCGTCGGTGGCGTCGCTGGCGTCGGTGGCGTCACCCTCCGCGACGTCTTCGCCAAGGCCTTCGTCGCGCACAACGTCTTGGGGCGCAGGGACATCGGGTGATCCTCCGGCGTCCATGGCCCCCGCGTCGGGGGTCGCGGCGGGCACGGTGCGAACGCGCACCTGGATCACGTTGTCGGCCGGTCCGCCCCCGAGGTTGGGGTCGGAGAACCAGGCCACGCCCTCTTCGACGAGGTTGAAATACTCGCTGGTCTCTCCGACCTCGAGGGGCGCGCGGAGGGTGAAGGTGAACCTCCCGGTCTCTCCCGGCGCCACCCTTCGATCGATGGCCGCGGGGCGGTTGGGGGCGAGCCACCCGGGGCCCATGACCACGCTCGCGCGGTCGCGGGGCTGCGTGGTGCCGAGGCGGGTGCGCGCGGGGGTCCAGGTGTCGGTGCCGGTGTTGCGCATCTCCAGGGTGCCCTCGAAGGTCGCGCCGGGGGCGAGGTCGAGGGTGGTGCGCGCGAGGGGGAAGGTCTGCATCACGTACTGCGCGCGGAGCCGCGGGAGCGGGCAGTGCGGCGCCGCGCCGGTCCCGCGGGCGTAGAGCGCGAGGTGGTTGCTCACGGTGCGGGGCGCGCCATCGCTCGGGTTGTTCACCACGCCGACGCCCGCGAGCCACATGGTGCTCGACCCGCCGCCGTCGAGGTTGAGCGCGTCGTGGGCGCCGAGCTCGCGCATGAGGGCCGTGAGCTCCGCGCAGGTCATCCCCACGCGGCTGCTGGCGCGGCCGTCGACCACGGCGAGGTAGAGCGTGCGGTGGTCCTGCGAGAGGCCCACGGCGGTGCGGGGGTTGCGCGGGCACAGGCCGGTGTCGCCCTGGTTGTCGCGCGCGGCGCCGCCGTGCAGGAGCGTGGGGTGGCCGCTCACGGCCTCGCGCATCCACGGCTGCGGGCCCTGCACGACCTCGTGCGCGACGAGCTCCACGCGGTTGTCGCCGAAGGCCGCGGGGCCGACGTACCCGTGGTCCGTGCCGCCCCAGGGCGCGCCGCCGTGGAGCACGAAGCCGTCGGTCATGGAGAGGTCGCGGGTGTTGTAGAACCCGCCGTTCACCGCGGCCTGCGCGCCCACCAGGGCGGCGAAGGAGGGCGCCGTTCGCGCGCGCTCCCCGGGGGCCGTGACGCGCACCGAAACGCCTGCCGCGCAGAGGTTCACCACCAGGGCGTTGATGTGCTGCGAGGGGGTCACCCGGCGCAGTCGGCGCACGCCGGGGAAGGGGGTGGTCCAGGTGTCTTGCGCGCGCGTCGCGGGCGCGAGCGCGAGGAGGCTGAGGGCCATCGCGGCGCGGGCGAGGGGGCGCATCGCGAGGGAGCTTCGCGGGGAGGGGCGCAGGGCGCAAGGGAGGGGCGCGCCGGGGCGGTGGGGTTCAGGGCCCCGGCGCGGGGAGGGAGCTCAGCGGCAGGCGACGTAGTGAACGGTGCAGCCGCCGAAGGTGGGCGCGGGGGTGGAGCGATCCTGACAGCCCCAGCGGTTCCCGGTCGTGTTCGTGAGCCCGCTGTTGTATCCGCTGTTGCTCGGGTCGATGTACCCGAACTGCTGTCCGAGCGTCGTCGGGATCGTCACGGTGTTGCCGTGCCACGAGTTCAGCGTGCAGCAATCGCTCCACTGCGCGTTGGAGAGGCCCACGAGGCACTGCCCCGCGGCCGCGCTGCTGCTGTTCGTGAAGTAGCTGATGGACCACTGGCACGACTGCGTCGCGCCCAGGGAGACGTAGCCCGTCGGCCCGTCGGACGCGTGGCTCACGACGCGTCGGCCGATCCCGGTGCACGACGAGACCGCGAGGGACTCGGTGCACGTCCCCGGCGCGCCGCTGCCACAGCGCACGAAGAAGATCGGGAGGGTGTTCCCGCTCACGTCGCGCACGGTGCCGTTGGCGGCGAGGCAGGTGCCGTTGATGCAGGTGAGTCCGCTGCCGCAGACGTTGCCGCAGGAGCCGCAGTTGTTGTTGTTGCCCTGCAGGTCGACGCAGACGCCGCTGCAGAACGTCTGCCCGCTCGGGCAGGGGTTGATGCAGGTGCCCGCGTTGCAGGTCTGCCCCGAGGCGCAGGCGCGGCCACAACCGCCGCAGTGCGCGGTGCTGGTCTGGGTGTTGGCCTCACAGCCGTTGTTGACGTTGCCGTCGCAGTTCCCGAAGTTCGTGGCGCACGAGCCGACGGCGCAGGCGCTGCTGGAGCACACCATGCTGGTGGTGTTCGGCGGCGTGCCGCAGTTGTTCCCGCAGGCGCCGCAGTTCGTGAGGCTGCTGCGGGTGTCGATGCAGACGCCCGAGCAGTTGGTGGTGGGCGACGCGCAGGTCACCGCGCAGCGGCCGCCGGAGCACACCTGCCCGCCGGGGCACACGGTGCCGCAGCCGCCGCAGTTGTTGTTGTCGGTCTGCAGGTCGCGGCACGAGCCCGAGCAGTTGGTCTGCCCGAGCTGGCACGAGACGACGCACATCCCGCTCGCGCAGATCTGCCCGCTCGCGCAGACCGTGCCGCAGCCGCCGCAGTTCTGCCGGTCGGTCTGCAGGTCGCGGCAGACGCCCGAGCAGTTCGTGGTCCCGCTGGCGCAGGAGACCCGACAGCTCGAGCCCGAGCACACCTGCCCGCTGGGGCACACCGTGCCGCAGGCGCCGCAGTTGCCGTTGTCGGTGGTGAGGTCGCGGCACACGCCCGAGCACACCGTGAGGCCCGTGGTGCAGCTCACGGTGCAGGCGCCGTTGGAGCACACCTGCCCGCTGGGGCACACGGTGCCGCAGCCGCCGCAGTTGCGCACGTCGTTGGAGAGGTCGCGGCAGAGGCCCGCGCAGTTGGTGGTCCCGCTGGCGCAGGAGACCTGGCAGCGCGAGCCCGAGCACACCTGCCCGCCGGGGCAGGCCACGCCGCAGCCGCCGCAGTTGTTGTTGTCGGTGGAGAGGTCGCGGCACACGCCCGAGCAGTTGTTGAGCCCGGTCGCGCAGCTCACGGTGCAGGCGCCGTTGGAGCACACCTGCCCGCTGGCGCAGGCGTTGCCGCAGGCGCCGCAGTTCGCGAGGTCGGAGCGGGTGTCGCGGCACACGCCGCTGCACTCGGTGAGGCCGCCGCCGCACGAGACCACGCACGCGCCGTTGGAGCAGACCTGCCCGCTGGCGCAGGCGTTGCCGCAGCGGCCGCAGTGGTTGCGGTCGGTGTCGGTGTCGCGGCACACGCCGCTGCAGGCCGTGAGGCCGCCGCCGCACGAGACCTGACACATGCCGCCGCTGCACACCTGCCCGCTGGCGCAGGCGTTGCCGCAGGCGCCGCAGTTCAGCCGGTCGACCTGGAGGTCGCGGCAGGTGCCGTTGCAGTCGCTCAGGCCCGCGCCGCAGGAGGTCACGCACGCGCTGTTGGAGCACACCTGCCCGCTGGCGCAGGCCACGCCGCAGCCGCCGCAGTTGCCGCGGTCGGTGGTGAGGTCGCGGCAGGTGCCGCTGCAGTTGCTGAGCCCCGAGCCGCAGGTGACGGCGCAGGCGCCGTCGACGCAGAGCTGCCCGCCCGCGCAGACCGCGCCGCAGCGGCCGCAGTGGGCGCGGTCGTTCTGCAGGTCGCGGCACACGCCGCTGCACGCGGTGAGGCCCGTGCTGCACGAGACCTCGCACACGCCCGCGTTGCACACCTGCCCGCTGCCGCACGCGCGGCCGCAGGCGCCGCAGTTGGCGCGGTCGCTCTGGAGGTCGCGGCACACGCCGCTGCACTCGGTGAGGCCCATGAGGCACGAGACCACGCAGGCGCCGCCGGAGCAGAACTGCCCCGAGGGGCAGACGTTGCCGCAGCGGCCGCAGTTGCCGCGGTCGCCCTGCAGGTCGCGGCACACGCCGTTGCAGTTGGTCAGCGTCGCGTCACACGACACGACGCACATGCCCGCGCTGCACACGCGGCCGCCGGGGCAGACGTTGCCGCAGGCGTTGCAGTTGTTGTTGTCGGTCCGCAGGTCGCGGCACACGCCGGTGCAGTTGGTCAGCCCCGCGCCGCACGAGACCACGCACATCCCGCCCGCGCAGATCTGCCCCGCGGCGCAGGCCGTGCCGCAGGCGCCGCAGTTCAGGCGGTCGTCGTTGGTGTCGCGGCAGGCGCCGGTGCAGTTGGTGAGGCCGGTGCCGCACGAGACCGCGCAGGCGCCGTTGGAGCACACCTGCCCGCTGCCGCACGCGCGGCCGCAGCCGCCGCAGTGGTTGTTGTCGGTCTGCAGGTCGCGGCAGACGCCGCTGCACACGGTGAGCCCCATGCCGCACGAGACCGCGCAGACGCCGTTGGAGCAGAGCTGCCCCGCGGCGCAGGCGTTGCCGCAGGCGCCGCAGTTGCGCACATCGCCCTGGAGGTCGCGGCAGGCGCCCGCGCAGTCGGTCGTGCCCACGCTGCAGTTGGTGCGGCACATGGAGCCCGAGCACACCTGCCCCGCGGGGCAGACGGTGCCGCAGGCGCCGCAGTGGTTGTTGTCGCTGGTGGTGTCGCGGCAGGTGCCGCTGCAGTTGCTCAGCCCCATGGCGCACGAGACGCCGCAGGCGCCGTTGGAGCACACCTGGCCCGAGGGGCAGGCGGTGCCGCAGGCGCCGCAGTTCGCGTTGTCGTTCTGGGTGTCGCGGCAGAGCGTGCCGCAGAGGATCGTGCCGCCGCCGCAGGAGACGGCGCACATGCCGTTGGAGCACACCTCGCCCTGGCCGCACGCGCGGCCGCAGGCGCCGCAGTTCGCGCGGTCGGTCTGCAGGTCGCGGCAGACGTTGTCACACGCCGTCTGGCCGTCGAGGCACGAGACCACGCAGGCGCCGCGCTCGCAGATGCGCCCGCTGGGGCAGACGTTGCCGCAGGCGCCGCAGTTGTTTCGGTCGTTGGAGGGGTCGGCGCAGTAGCGCTCCGCGCCCGCGTCGCCCACGCCGGCGTCGCCGCGGGAGCAGGTCTGGAGGTTCGACGCGCAGCTCACGGTGCACGCGCCGTTGGAGCACACCTGCCCCGCGGCGCAGACGTTGCCGCAGGCGCCGCAGTTCTCGCGGTCGGTGCGGGTGCTCACGCAGAGGTTGCCGTTGCAGAGGGTCTGCGCGCTCGGGCAGCTCTGCATGCACGCGCCGTTGACGCACGCGTTGCCCGTCGGGCACGCCGTGCCGCAGGCGCCGCAGTGCTGCGCGCTGCTGCGGGTGTCGACGCAGGCGCCGCCGCACACGGACTGACCCGCGGTACACTGCACGTCGACGCTGACGTTGGCGTCCATTCCGCCGTCGCTCGAGACTCCGACCACCGCGGAGCCCTCGCAGGCCGAGAGCACCGCCGCGACCGCCGCGACCAACGCCACGGGTCTGAACCCGCGATCGAACCAATGTTTCAAGCGCATTCGAACCTCCTCCCCGGACGAGCCTCGTCGGGGTCTACCCGCACATCGTCGCATGACATCGCGCCAGCCCCCTGACCGATCGCCCACGCGCCACGCGCCGCACCCACCGTCCGCCCTGCTCGGCGATTGTTCGTGTTCCCTGCGCTTCCCACGCCTCCCGCGGCGGTGTTCAATCCGCGCTTACATGGACCCTGACAGCAGCCCCTTTCGTACCGGCACCCTCACCGATCGCGTGGTGCTCATCACCGGCGGCGGCACCGGCATCGGCCTCGCCATCGCCCACGAGGTCACCGCCCTCGGCGCCCGCGTGGCCCTCTGCGGGCGGCGCCTGGAGCCGGTCACCGAGGCCGCGAAGTCCCTGTGCGACAAGGGGTTCGACGCGATGGCGGGGTCGGTGGACATCCGCCAGCCCGAGACCATCGAGGCCTTTCTCGACGCGGTCATGACCCGCTGGGGACGCATCGACGTGCTGGTGAACAACGCGGGCGGGCAGTTCCCCGCACCCGCGAAGATGATCTCCCCGAAGGGCTTCGAGGCGGTGGTTCGCAACAACCTCCTGGGCACCTTCAACATGACCCACGCGGTGGCGAACCGCGCGATGCTGCCGCAGCGGCGGGGGCGGGTGATCAACGTGACGGCGAACGTGTCCCGGGGCTTTCCGGGCATGTCGCACACGGGGGCGGCGCGCGCGGGCGTTGAGAACCTCACCCGCTCCCTCGCCGTGGAGTGGGCCCGCGAGGGGATCACCGTGAACGCCGTGGCGCCCGGCACGATCCGCTCCTCGGGCACCGACCGCTACCCCCAGGACCTGCTGGAGAAGGCCGAGCGCATGACCCCGCTGGGTCGCCTCGGCAGCCCGCAGGAGGTCGCGCACCTGGTGACCTTCCTCGCCCTCGACGCCAGCGCCTACGTCACGGGCTCGGTGTTCACCCTCGACGGCGGCGCGTCGCTCTGGGGCGACATCTGGGAGTACCCCGAAGAGGCCTGACGTCGCGTTGTCGGGGAGTGGTTGTATCGTCGCCGCGATGCTGCGCCGTACGCTCCCCGCCCTCGTACTCCTCGGCTGCGGCGCCCGCACGGGACTGCAGCAGCCCGACGCGGGGTGGGACGTGCCCCGCGCCGACGTGATCGACGCATCGCCTCTCGACGTGACCGACGCGGTGACGCCGCGCGATCGTCCCGACGTGGTCGACGCGTGTGTGCCGGTGCGCGACCGCTGTGGTGACGTCGAGCGCTGCGGCGACGGCGCCGACGACGACTGCGACGGGCAGGTGGACGAGGGCTGCCCCTGCGTCGCGGGCAGCGTGCAGCCGTGCTTCGCGGGGCCTCCCGGTCGACGGGGCGTGGGGGTCTGCCGCGACGGCACGCAGGTGTGCCTCGGGAGCGGCGCGTGGGGCGCGTGCCTCGGCGGGATCTCCCCGCGCGCGGATGTGTGCAACGGCGCCGACAACCTCTGCGATGGGTGCTCGGCGCAGTCGGACTGTGAGATCCAGTGCCCGTCGCCGGGTGATCCCCGCACCCCCGACGCGCTGCCGCTGCGCGCGTACCCCTTGCGCGGCACGGCGTTCTATCCCGGCGTGGCGCGGCGCTGGTCGTGGTCGGTGGAGGGCGGGCCGTGTGACCGCCTATCGCGCCGACCGAGCTTCACCCTCGCGGGCGCCGACGCCGCCGACGCCGTGTTCACCCCGCGGCTCTCGGGGGACTACCGTGTCACCCTCGCGGTCACCACCCTCAACAACCGCGAGCTGCGGTGTCAGTGGGTGGTCCACGCCGCGGGCCCGGGGCTGCGGGTGGAGATGTGTTACCCCGAGAACGAGTCCATCGACCTCGACCTCTTCGTGCACCGCCCGAACAACCGCGACGCGTGGTACCCGCTGGGCGAGAACGTCTTTCGCCCCACGCCCAACGCCTGCGGCTGGCACAACTGCGAGGCCTCGATCCGCGGCACCGACGCCAGCGGCGCCCCGGTGCCCCGCGCCGACTGGGGCTACGGCGCCTCCGCGCTGGTCGAGTGCGTGGATGGTCCGCAGGGCGAGGCGTGGCGCGCGCTGGGGCAGTGCGCGAACCCGCGCCTCGACATCGACAACAACCTCTCCAAGGCCACGGGCCTGCCCGAGAACATCAACATCGACCGCCCCCGCGACGGCGAGACCTTTCGGGTGATGGTGCACAACTTCACGGGCACCGTCGCGCGCCCGCTGGTGAACGTCTACTGCGACGGCCGCCGCGTCGCGACCTACGGCGAGGCGCCCGACCTCGTGGCGCGCTTCGCGGGCGACACCAACCCTCGCGTCGGGGCCATGTGGCGCGTGGCCGACGTCACCACCCGCGTGCGCGACGGCGCCACCGCCTGCGAGGTCACCGCGCTGCACCCGCCGGGGATGACCCGCGGCTACAACGTCACCTACAACGACCCGCGGTACTGACTCACGTACGCTTCGCCCGCGTGGGGATCGTTCGTGCGCCAACGAACGGCGCCGGTGGTGAGGTCGAGGGCGGTGAGCCCGCCGCCGGGGCTTCAGCCGCGCACGAAGAAGACCTCGCCGACGTCGGTGGCGACGAGGGCGCCGTCCTGACAGGGGGTCACGGCGGCGGCGTCGCGGCGGGTGCGTCCGACGGTCGGGTGGTCGTTCCAGCCGGGGACCTCGGTCCAGGTGAGGGCGTCGGGGGAGGTCCAGAGGCCGCCGAGGCGACCGAGGACGAAGCCGTGGGACATCGCGGCGACATGCGCGCGCCCGCCTGCGCCCGTGGGGAGCGCGGCGTACTTCTGCCGCTTGCCCGCGGGGGCAAAGGCGGCGAAGTGGTCCCCGAAGCCGAAGGTGCCGCGGGCGTCGACGACGACGTTCCAGACCTCGTCTTTGTACTTCGCGAACTCCGTGACCCCGTCGGCCCCGACGAGCAACGCCGAGCGGAAGGAGAGCGCGCAGAGGCCCGCGGCGGTCTCGACGAAGACGCCCACGGAGCCGGGGAGCTTCTCGGCCACGAGGGTCCACGTCGCGCCGCCGTCGTCGCTGCGAAAGATCATCCCCTTCGCGGAGTCGGCGTGGAGGTGCCCGCCCACCCACCAGCGCCCGTCGGCGGTGACGGTGATGGCCTTGCGCCGCACGCGAAGGGGCTCGGGCGCCACGTACGCCGTCGGGCGCAGCGTGAGCGTCGGACCGATGCGGGCCTCCAACACCTTCGCCCCGAGGCCGTAGAGCAGCCGTCCGTCACCCGTGGCGGCGGGCAGCGCGCGCTCGCCGATCGTGTCGACCACCGGGCCGTCACCGACGTCGACGCCCTCGATGCCGTAGGGGGCACGCTCGAAGCGCGCGCCGTCGTCGGAGTAATACCCCTCGGGCAGGGGGCCCTCCTCGCCGCGCGGCTGCGGGACCAGCGCGAAGTGTCCGCCGTGCGCGCGGAGCGTGCGGTAGGGCGAAGGGAAGGTGTCGGGCGCGAAGACGCGTTCGAGGGCCATGCGCGGGGGATCTCCTGCGGCCTCGTCGCAGACCCCGACGGCTCTGTCGAGAAAGTGAGAGCCGGCGCTGGCGCCCGCGAGACCTCCCGCGGGGGAACACCCACGCCATCGCGCAGGTCGGGCGCGGCGAAATGTGGCGCGGCGCGAAGAGACGCCCTATCAGCGCCGCATGTCCGTGCGCCGCAGAGACAGGCTCGCCTCTTCAACGGTCCTCGTGTGGTGTGCGCTGCACGCGTTGACGGTGCCCGGGTGCTCATCGCCGGTGGCCGGTCCACCGGGCGTGCCTGCCGATGTCACCGCGACCGATGTCACCGCGACCGATGTCACCGCGACCGATGTCACCGCGACCGACGTGGTCACCGCGACCGACGTGGTCACCGCGACCGACGTGGTCACCGCGACCGACGTGGTCAC